>NZ_JAHVKJ010000013.1:0-242956 GCF_019800795.1 Halomonas sp. DP3Y7-2 | reverse complement strand
GGCGTTGGCCCCGTTGCCGATAGCCACGCTGTTGGTGGCGCTGGCCTTGGCCTCTGGGCCCATAGCAAGGCTGTCAGCGCCGGTGGCCGATGCCGCCGTGCCGGTGGAGTTGGCCTGGTAGTAGTCGGCATCAGATTTAAGGTCAGCAAGCGCCGCCGTGTGCCCATCGATGGTGGTCTTGTTGCCATCAATGGCGAGATTACTCGCGTGCAGCTGGCTACCGTTCACCGCATCGGTGCTGGTCGCTGACAGGCGGCCCGCCGCTACATGTGTAATCGTACGTTCGGTGCTGGCAACGGCATTACCTTCGCTATCTGTCGTCGCCGCAGAACCGACACTCACGGTTCCCTTCGGCGCAGTACCGGCAAACGTGTATTTGGTCCCTGCCACCGTCGCATCAGTCGTACCAACGGCCTGCTCCGTCGTCGTACCACTGCCCAGCGCAATACTCGAGGCTTCGCTGGCATTGGCGCCGCGACCAATGGCAACCGCCTCCAGGGCAGACGCGGTACCGTTGGTGCCAATCACGATGGTGTGGTCGGCACTCGCCGTTCCCGCGCTACCGATAACCGTCGCGTCCAGCCCGTCGACATTGGCATTATTGCCAACGACATTCGCCTGTTTCGATGCAGCAGACACCGTATTGCCGGATCCAGCAACCCCTGAAAAATCAGCGCTGATGTCGTTATTGTTACCCAGCACGCGCACCGCGTTACCGTCCACATCATTATTCATGCCGAGAACGCTGGAATACTGCGACGCGTCGCTGATCGTATTGGAATGACCTATGGCGGTAGCATTCTCAGCGTTGGCACCGATAGAACTGTTCGTGCCAATCACTACGCTATGTGCAGCGCTGGCGGTCAGTGCACTGCCGAGGCTCACCGCGCCATCAGCGCTTGATGTACTCCCCTCGCCAATGGCGATGGCCTTAGCCCCGGTGGCGCTAGACTCTCCCCCCAAGGCGATGGCACCGTCTTCCGTCGCCTGCGCACCTGCGACGGTATTGCTGCCCATGGCGATGGCACCCACACCTGACGCTGTCGTTGGCGTCTGCAAGGTGTCATCATTAAACAGCTTGTCAATAGCGGCACCGATGGCAATAGACTGACTTCCCGTAGCTTCAGCCCTTGCCCCCAACGCCATGCTACTTACCGCTGTCGCCCGCGCGCCTCCATCTGTATTGGCACCCAACGCAATTGCATTGTCGGCGAGTGATTGAACACCCCCCATCCTGGGCAAGCTGCCAGATACCGCCATGGCGCCACCTATCGCGATGCCATTCTTATGGCTGGTATAAGCGGAGCGGCCAATGGAAACACCGCCAGAACCATCAGTGACCGTCTGATCACCAAGTGCCACGCTAGACTGAGCGCTATTACCTGTCGTCGCTGCATACCCTACTGCAACGGACCCAGGGCCACCTGCCACGGCTCCAGAGCCGACCTGGACAGTGGTGGTTGCTCGTGTCAGTTGGCGGCTAGTTCGACTGTCGCTACTGGCAGAGGTTAAGGTACTTGCATAGGGCTGCGCTTGGTCGGCATCGTCACTACTAGAGATTAGAGTGCCATCACACTCCAGACTTTCTTTCTCCGCATCTAGCACATCAACCTCAACAGAGACACCGTCACTACCCACCTTCTCACAAGGTGTCGTCGTCTCCGTCGTGGTCGCCATGACTGGTCCAGCTGCGCTTAATAACACCACTAACCCGAGTGAAGTGACGAGGGTCCGACCTGAATGCTCGTGCCCCGCCCGTCTAATAGCATCCGCGAGAGGTGTTAAGCCAGTGGGTATCCGCCCAATCCCGCTAACCAGTGCTTGACACTCCATTATCACTATCCTCTAACTTCAGCAATATTCATTCGCGAGCGCCATCTTTCCGTTGAGACAAAATATCGTCCCTCCAAGAAAGCGCCTCTAGCATGATCAAGGGACTAGGAAGCCACTAGGGAGCGAGGCGCCGACATTCTCAATCGAGCGTCGGATAAAGATGCACTTAATTCACCCAATCTCAGCATGTCGTGACTCATCCCCTAAAACGCATCTGGTATAACCAAACATCCACATGTCAGCCAAAACCAGCTCCGACCAACCATTTTGGCCCAACATAAAACTCGCATAACACATGTAATATTAGCCAGATACGAACACTTACACAAAGACTAATACTGATACCTACTGACAATCAACTAAATAATTGATTCGTTAATCGGTCATTAAGATGAACTTTAGAATCATAACGCGCAGACTAGATCCACTAGATCAGCCAAAATGAATCGGGTTGACATGGAAAGATGAGTTTCAATTCTAGAAAATTATACCCCCCCCTCGGAACAATCAAAGCAAGATAATAATTTTATTATCTCCCTATAAAACATAGCGAAAAATTTAAATCAAACCTATATTTTTACAAGATAACAACTCCGCCATACCATCCGATAATACTTCCTGAAAAACAATAAAGATTGCCATGGATCAACCTCCTAGATGCATGGAGCACCTAGGCAGTCAATGGGGGTATTGAGCGGCCACAAGGTTATCTCAGCCACCGATAGGAGATATGAGGAAGTTAGATTGCATCAGATGCTGCCGCCAGCAGTCGGGGCAGAGCCGGCCACCTGCATATTGCAGTCCTCTAGCAGGCAGGCTGACTGGCAACGCGACATGGGGGCACATCACTACGGTAGCTAACGATCTCGTCTATCACCGTAGTATAGATATACGATGACCAAAAAAAGCGCCCGGTATTTACCGGGCGCTAAAAACTTGGACATCAGGGTACGCGTCAATACGCCCACCTTAAGCGAACATTACCTGGACTGCCGGATCTTATCCAAGTCCAGCAATACGTTGAGAGCGGCTACTATCACTGCACCTCCAATTGACCGCTTTGAATCAGCTGGTTAAGGAAGTCACCGCTAGTGTCTCCACCCATGCTGACACCTTGTAGCAGGATGGTCTGATTCGCGTTCGCTCCGGAAGACGCGATACCACCGTCCGACTTCACCGAGATCAGTGTGTCAGCACCCTGTTGGCTGGCCACCAGATAGTCAGACACATCGCTCTCGACAGCGCCATCGAGAAGATCCGATAGGTCGAGCTTGTCCGCCTCGCCGCTGGCGGTGAAGCTGCCAAGGCCAAAGTCATCGATGGTGTCCTTAGCGACGGTACTGCTGGCATCTCCCTGCTCAAAGGCAAAGACATCTGCCCCAAATCCCCCCATCAGCAGGTCATCGCCCGCACCGCCGATCAGCAGATCATTGCCCCCGCCGCCCACCAGCACATCATCGCCGGCGCCACCACGCAGGATATCGTTACCACCATCCTGTCGGGCTGAGTCCAGTAGCGAGGTGTAGTTGTCACTGATGTACTGGCTCACCTGATCGCTGGTCGCCGCAACACCGTCATTGACCGCCCACTTCAGATACTCGGTCAGACCTTCATAGCCCAGGCCATCATGCCCCGCGGCCGCAAAGGCTTCACCGGTATCGCCATTGGTCCAGGCCAGATGATCGGTATTGACGGTATCCCCGAAGATGGTGTCGTTACCGGCACCGCCCTCAAGACTGTCGTTGCCCAATGACTTGAGCGCGTCGACCTGGCCACCGTTCGCCAGGGCCGCATTCAGGTCATCGCTGTTATAGACAATTTCGAGCTGGCCGTAGCTGGCCATATCGTCATCACCCAGCAGGCGGGTCTCGAGCCGGATGTTATCAAGATCCAGTCGATCATCCCCGGCGCTGTTATTCGCGACCTCAAAGACCAAACGGTACTCACCTGCTTCCAGGAAGCCGGCGTCCCAAGTACGCCAGCTGGAGGTCTCACTTAAAGCGGAGCTCGAATAGGTCTTCCAGGCTCCACCGACAAAGGTCTCAATGGTATAGCCGACGAAATCTGCTGCAGCGAGATCATCTGTCCCATATTCAAAACGTAGGGCAGTCCTGAGGTTGTCGCTACCGGTATCAGTAACAAAGAAGGAGGGGCTAGTCGAAACGGCTGACAGTCCATCGTTGTACCAATCTTCGATTCGAACAAAACCGTTTGTCTGGTAGCCCTTTGTCCCAGGATTCATCAGCCTGGTCCAATCCTCGACCCGCAGCGGTTCCATGGAGCCGGCGAAGAAGCGGGCCAGGTACTCAGTTTCGACCAGCGTACCCGTATAGGAAATCCCATCCGTTCCCTGAACGTCGGTGTTGTCGAAGAAGCGAAGGACATCCGTCACCGTGCCTCGACCGATCCCAACGGCGTTGACCTCGCTAAGGGAAGAAAGCTCTTCAAAGGCTTCAACCGCCTCGACGATGGCGTTCTTGTTGACCGCCCCCCCGCCATTGACGATGCCACCATTGTCATTGAGCCAATAGTTGGGCGCACCATCCGTCAGGAAGAAGGTCAGGTCTTCATAGTCGCTGTAGGCCGGATTGGCATCCTGCGCCGTCAGCCACTCGCTGGCCTTGCGAATCCCTGCTTCGTAGTTGGTAGCGCCTTCTGCGTCCAGGCCATTGATGAAGTTGATGACTGAATTGATGTCACTACCGCTGGAGCCCAGGTCAAACGCAACATGCTGCACGGCGTTGCTGTCGAAATCGACGATCTGCAGATTGACCTTGCCATCGTGGCCAACCAGGTCGACCACGAGCTTTGTCAGGGCCTGCTTCACCAGCTGTATCTTGGTCAAGCCATCGGTTCCTGAACCCACCGCCATGCTGCCAGTGGTATCAACGATCAACGAGATGTTGTAGTTGGTCGACGGCTTCAAGGTGGTCATCACGCCGCCCTGATCACCTACTAGAGCGTCGTCGCCGGCACCGGTAGTCGCACCATTGTCGCTGTTATCACCCACGAACAGTTCGTTGGATGCGGTCTGGGTCACATACACCCTAAGATCAGCGGTCGCGGCATCACCATCACCGTCGGTGAGGGTATAGCGAATGCGGGCACTTCCATCAAAACCGGCTGCTGGGGTAAAGGTCAAAGTGCCGTCAGCGTTAACGACAACGGAACCCACGCCCGCGCCACCAACCACGTTGGCGCCAGTGATGCGAGCGCCATCGGCACCGGTACCGTCATTGGCCAGCACATTCACCGTTACAGGCTCACCATCGGATGACGTGGCGGAATCAGCACGGGCAATCGGGGTGTCGTCATCGATGATCACGCCCAGCTGACCACTTGCTGTATCACCGTCCGCATCCGTGATGGTGTAACCCACGTCCAGCTTGATGTCGTCTTCGACGCCGGCCACCGAGTGATCCAACGGCTTCGCCAGGGTGACCTCGTAAGCACCGCTTGCGAGATCCGTCAGTTCAATCGTCAGCACCGGCCCCCCATTGGCACTTCCGACCAACGTCTGTCCATTGGCGCTGACCGCCCAGCTGATGCTCTGACCTTGTGATGTCAGGTTCGCAAGCCCGCTAGTCTTCCAGCTGAAGCTACCGGCACCGTCGTCTCCGAAGCGGTAGCCAAGCGTCCCGGTCGCCACCGGGCTATTCTTCAGCACATCCTTGATACCACCCGCTACGCCACCCGCCAGCCCATCTTCGTCCACCACCGCCAGAGGTACCTTGCCAGAGGGGTTCCCCTCGCCACCCGGTGTCGTCGGCGTGCCGTCGGTGCCTTCCACGGCTACCGACAGGCGGCCGACTGCCGTGTCTCCATCACCGTCAATTACGGTATAATCGATCACCACATCGCCGCTATAGCCATCAGCGGGTTGGAACGTCAAAGAACCGTCGGCATTGATCACCACCGACCCGACGCTGGCGCCACCCACTACACTCGCACCAGTAACACGGGCACCATCGGCCCCCGTGCCGTCGTTGGCCAGTACATTTACCGTCACTGACTCGCCATCGGAGGTCGTTGCTGAGTCATTGCGAACCACTGGGGTGTCGTCGTCGATGATCACACCCAGCTGGCCATCCGCCGTATCGCCGTCCGCATCCGTGATGGTGTAACCCACATCCAGCTTGATGTCGTCTTCGATGCCTGCGACCGCATGATCCAACGGCTTCGCCAGGGTCACCTGGTAAGCACCGCTTGCGAGATCCGTCAGTTCAATCGTAAGCACCGGCGCCCCATTGGCACTTCCCACCAACGTTTGTCCATTGGCGCTGACCGACCAACTGACGCTCTTACCCTGTGACGTCAGGTTAGCAAGTCCGCTGGTGTTCCAACTGAAGCTGCCAGCACCATCGTCCCCGAAGCTGTAGCCAAGCGTCCCGGTCGCCACGGGGCTATTCTTCAGCACATCCTTGATACCACCCGCTACGCCACCCGCCAATCCATCTTCATCTACCACTGCTAGAGGCACGTTGCTACCAGGCTGTCCTTCACCACCAGGTGTTACAGGCGTCCCATCAACACCTTCCACCCACACAGACAGGCGACCGACTACCGTGTCTCCATCACCGTCAACCACGGTGTAGTCGATCACCGCATCGCCGCTATAGCCATCGGTAGGCTGGAAGGTCAAGGAACCGTCAGCATTGATCGTCACGCTGCCAACAAGGTCTCCTTCATCCACAGACGCGGTAAGGACACCACCTGCGCCATCGGCGCCAAACCGATCGTTGGCTAGCACGTTCACGGTGATCGCCTCACCCGCTTGAGTTTCGGCGGTTTCATTGGCTACCACAGGACGATCGTCATCAATCACCACCTTGAGCTTGCCGGAGGCAGTCTCCCCATCAGCGTCAGTGATGGTGTAGCGAACGTAGAGCTTAACGTCGTCTTCCACCGCCGGGTTCACATGATCCAGCGGCTTGGACAATACAACGCGGTAAAGGCCATCAAGTACGTTGGTCAGCTCGATGGTAATGACCTGCTCACCGTTGCCATCCACGCCTGTAACGGTCATTCCGTTGCTCGACAGCGACCAGCTCACCGCACTACCGCCCGAGGTCAGGCTGGGCAAACCGTCAGTGCTCCAGGTAAAGCTGCCGGCTCCATCATCGCCGAAGTCATAGTTCAAACTGCCCGCGGCCACCGTCTGGTTGGTCAGGACGTCCTGAAGACCGCCTGCGATACCCCCTGCCAGACCATCCTCATCGACAACAGCCTGGGACGGCTTTGAATCGGGATCATCGTCAATTTCAGGCGTCGTCGGCCCCTCGCCACAGCCACAGTCAATTTCTACTGTCGCGCTACTCGTTGCCCCGTCTCCGTCCCCATCAGTGGTGACAATGTCAAAACGCAACGTACCCGCCGCCAACTCGTTCGCCGTGAACTTCCAAGTACCATCGGTGTTCACAATAAGAGTGCCTGCACCGGTCTCGATGTTGCTGCCAAGGGAATATTCGGTACTGTCGCCGGGCAGTCTCACCACGCTACTACGAATACCATCAGCACCAGCTGACTCGGCCCAGGTACCGGTTACCACATCCCCAGGTTGCACGCTGTCAGGCGCGTCAATCCTGTTCATCGGAGAGTCGTCATCGACGTCAATAGCCAGACGGGCTGAACTTTGGTTGCCGTCTTTATCAGTAATGGTGTAACCCACCGAGAAGACCAGATTATCTTCCACACCGGATTCCGGGTGATCCAAGGGTCCCAGCAGGTACACCTTGTAGGCGCCTGTCCCAACGTCTGTCACTGTGATGTGCAAGATCGGTGTGCTATCTGGTGTCTTGGCGGCAATGACCTGACCGTCGGCCGAGCGACGAAAAGTCAGCGGCTCGCCTTGGGACGTCAGGGTTGGAAGACCATCTGCACTCCACTGAAAGGCGCCACTATCGGCAGGGCCAGCCGCACCGAAGTCGTAGGGCAACGAGCCCTGAAAGAGCACTGCCTTGCCCGCATCATCAGCGGCTCCCCCCACCAATCCTCCAGCAAGACCGTCTTCATCGAGGTGAGCGATATCAGCAAAGCCCGAGTCGCTACTCGTGATGGCGGCGCTGACAAGCTGTGTGGCATCTGCATTCTGTGACGAACTCATTGGTTAGGCTCCCTAAGCGACAAACGAGATACATTTTTTTACACGCCTACAGCCTAGGAGACTCTTTTGCAGCACAACATTGTACTCACGTGCACAACACTTATTTCGGAAGAGAAAACTTATGGAAAAAGCACAATATTTAAGACATGGCTGATAATGATTTCTTAAAAGCCTCACATTTGAACCAAATCAGACAATAAAAAATTACTAAAAGTCATTAAAAACATATAATTACGATATTTTTTTGCCGTTACATTGAAAGACATTTTATACGCAGAAAACCCTTATATTGAGAATCGTTTATATGTCAAATCGAGTTAACAAAGGCTGCAGCCTAGCATGAATAATCTCACTTCTTTCTCATTAATAATGCCGACATATCTCAAAATAAAATGCTAATAAATTTATAGACTCCCACCCTTGCCCCTTGCCCTACCCCTGAATATCAGTCCCTTTCCCCGATTTTAGGAAGACGCAAAAAATTCATACCCCAAAAAAAACGCCCGGACCAATGTCCGGGCGCTATGCGCGATATGGCAGAGCAAAAGAGAGACTGCGCAGCTCTATCAGCTGAAATCGATGCCGATACGCCGACCGACTTCTTCATAGGCCTCGATGACGCCGCCGAGCCCCTGACGAAAACGATCCTTGTCGAGCTTTTCTCGTGTTTCGGCGTCCCAAAGGCGACACCCATCAGGCGAGAATTCGTCTCCCAGCACAATCTTTCCGTGAAAGACACCGAACTCCAGCTTGTAGTCCACCAGCAGCATGCCGCCATCAGCAAACAGCTGTTTCAGCACCTCATTCACCTTGAAGGTCAGTGCCTTCATTTCCGCAAGCTGCTCCGAGGTTGCCCAGCCGAAGCTTTCGGCCAGCGACTCGTTGACCATGGGGTCATGCAGCTCGTCATTCTTCAGAAACAGTTCAAACGTCGGTGGATTGAGTGCCTGACCTTCTTCCACCCCTAGTCGCTTGACCAGGCTACCGGCGGCGATATTGCGCACCACACACTCCACCGGAATCATGTCGAGCTTCTTGACCACACACTCGGTATCCGACAGCAGTGTCTCGACGTGGGTGGGAATGCCCGCTTCCTCCAGCTTCGCCATGATAAAGGCATTGAAGCGGTTATTGACCTTGCCCTTGCGCTCCAGCGATTCCATGCGGCGACCATCGAAGGCGCTAGTATCATCTCGGAAGTGCAAAATCAGCCGATCAGGATCATCGGTGGCGTAGACGGACTTGGCCTTACCGGCATAGAGTTCTTCGCGCTTTTCCATGGGTGCCTCCACAGGCAATCAAAAGGGTTCTTAGTCAAAGGACCGAAGTCCTGAATCAATGGATCGCTTGCCAATCCAGGCCGTCGTCCTGGGCAGCCACGGTCAGGCGAGATTCATCGCCGCTCATCAGAGGCATCAGAGCCTCCAGAGCGAGTTCGGGGCGATTATTATGCTCCGACAGATGCGAGCAGACGATACGCTGAAGGCGGTCCAGCCCCAGTGTGGTCAGCAGTGCCGAGGCCTGGGCATTGGCCAGGTGCCCCCAATGCCCGCCCACTCGACGTTTGAGGCTGGGCGGATAGGGGCCATCTGCGAGCATCTGGACATCATGATTACATTCGAGAACGAGCGCATCGCAGCCGCGAAACGCTCTCTGGACGTGCTCGGTGGGGTGTCCCAGATCCGTCAACAATCCCAGTCGAATATCGCTGGCGCTGATGCGGAACTGCACGGGTTCTCTGGCATCGTGAGGCACCGTGACGGCATCGACCTCCAGCCCCTTCACCGCAAACCGAGACTGGGGAGTGATCCAATGGGTACGAGGCAGGCGCCCCAGCTTTCCCGATAACCAGGTGCCGGGCGTCAGGTGCACCGGCAGATCGTAACGGCGCGCCAGCGGGCCCACACCACGCACATGATCACCGTGCTCATGGGTAACCAGCACGGCGTCGATCTGCCGCGGGTGAACGCCTAGCCGAGCCAGGCGTCGCTCGGCTTCCTTCAGCGCAAAACCACAGTCAACCAACAAAAGCGCATCGCCGTCGGTCACCAAGGTCGCATTGCCCTTGCTACCGCTCCCGAGAGAGGCAAAGCGAAGGCCTCGGTGCACCGACTCGCTGGTAGATCCTTCCCCCATCAGCGCAGCAAGCCCTCCATGCGCTGCAGCAGCTCACGCTGGTCGTCACCGGACAGAGGCTCGTCATCGACTGCCCGAGCTTCCATCAATGTCTCTTGTCCCTGAGGCGTCAGCCGCATCTCGACGCGATGCATCGACTCGGTCAGGTCCATGGACATCAGCGAGTCGACGAAGCCGCGGGTGCGCTCGCTTTCGGTCACGTAGTCGATGACAAACCGCTTGCTGGCTTCATCTGCAGAGACCAGCTCGCGACGATCTTCCATATCGAAGTTATTCTCGAGCTGGAACGCCAGTTCGGCATAGGCCCGGTCAATGTCGAAGGGCAACACCATCACCCAATCGTCGCCGCGGGGCTCGAAGCGGATGCTCTGACGATCCGTCGCCTGCTGGGCCGAGGCCGACGCGATACTTGCGGAGGCGCTGCGAGCCTCGAAATGACGCTGCAGCGAGTTCAGGCACAGACGGTTGAGCTGCCCTGCGGTATCACAGCGAATCTCGCTGGTGCCCGTGCGCAGCCCCTGACGCAGCAACAGGCTGGCGTCGGAAGTCTCGATAACCCCAGCGGCGCTATCACTGCGCGTGATCTCGAGTCCCCGCTGCTCGGCAAAGCGCTCAAGCTCTGGCCAAACCACCGCGGGCGCAGCACCCACCACCAGCCAGCGATCTGCATCGGTTTCTCGCACCGCCACATCACCGGCAGCCACCGCGGTGCTGGCTGACAAGGTCTGAGGCAAGGGCGCCGCAAAGTCACCCTCGCGAGCATAGAAACTGCCGCTCGCCTGAGGCACCGGCATGATGTCGCGGTAGCGGCTCTGGTCCCGGGTGCCAGGCAGCGTCAGAGGAGCGGCCTGCCGAGCGTCAGCATAGTCCTCGTTGCGGTCGTGATAGTGCCCTTCCTTGGCACAGCCAGCCAAAGCCAGTGCCGCGATCATCGCCAGCGGCAATCCTTTAAGCGCAGAATTCATGCGTCCACCTTGGTTGATAATTGAGTCCACGTCATCACGACCGAGAGGAATGCCGCAGCATCAGTCCTCGATCAGTCCCGCCAGCTGCAGCGCTTCGCTGATGGTGGAGTGGTATTTCTCGCTGAGCCAGGTCAGCGGCAAGCGGATCCCCGGCTCGATAATGCCCATACGGTTGAGCGCCCACTTCACGGGAATCGGGTTGGCCTCGATGCCGAGATTGGTGTGCAGTGGCAGCAACCGCGTGTTGATCTGGTGCGCTTTTTCCGTCTCGCCGGCAATCGCGGCGACACACAGGTCGTGCATGGCCTTGGGTGCGACGTTGGCCGTAACCGAGATATCACCGTGGCCGCCCATCAGCATGAAGTCACAGGCCGTGGCATCATCGCCGGAATACAGCATGAAGTCGCTGCCTTCGAGGCGTTCGATCAGGTCCTCTGCCCGCTCCAGGTTACCGGTGGCGTCCTTCAGGCCGATAATATTATCCACCTCGGCCAGACGCAGCACCGTCTCGTTGTAGATATCGGAGCAGGTACGGCCCGGCACGTTGTAGAGGATCACCGGCAAGTCACTGGTCTCGGCGATGACCTTGAAGTGCTGGTACAAGCCTTCCTGGGTCGGCTTGTTGTAGTAAGGCGCCACGGTCAGACAGTAGTCGGCACCGACTTCCTTGGCGTAGCGGGTCAGCTCCACCGCCTCGGTGGTGTTGTTGGAGCCAGTGCCTGCGATAACGGGAATACGGCCATTGACCTCTTCCACTACCGTGCGAATCACATCGAAATGCTCGGCAAAGGTCATGGTCGTGGGCTCACCGGTGGTGCCCGCCGCCACGATGGCATCGGTACCGTTATCCAGGTGAAAGTTAACCAGTTTGCGCAACACTTCCCAGTCGATATCGCCATTGGCCTTCATCGGTGTCGCCAGAGCGACGATACTGCCCGTGATCATCCTCGTTGTTCCTCTGTTGTCGGCTTGCCAAACACCTGATTTCCGCGATTCCGGCAAGCGTGGTTGGCCAAGGGGGTCGCGACCCGGGGAAGCGTGATCGTGACCAGAGCACAAATGGTACTCAGGCGGCCATACCCTGTACAGCCGCGTCTTTACATAGCGTGTTGCATTGCGTGTAATCGGACATCCATCTACGCCAATTTCGGAGCCCCCATGACTGTAACTGTTGGCGAACAGGTCCCCGACTTCAGCGCCACCGCCACCGGTGACACCACCTTCTCTCTGGCCGAGCAACGTGGCCGCCAGGTCGTGGTCTATTTCTATCCCAAGGCCAGCACCCCCGGCTGCACCACCGAAGGGGGCGACTTCCGGGACCACAAGGCCGACTTTGATGCTGCCAACACGCTGGTTGTTGGCGTGTCTCGGGATGGCATCCGCGCCCAGGAGAACTTCAAGGCCAAGCAGTCCTTCAACTTCGAGCTGATCTCCGACAAGGACGAAGCCGTCTGCCAGCTATTTGACGTCATCAAGCTCAAGAAGCTTTACGGCAAGGAACACCTGGGTATCGAGCGCAGCACCTTTCTGATCGACGCTGAAGGGCGACTGGCCAGGGAGTGGCGCAAGGTCAAGGTGAAAGGCCATGTGGAAGAAGTGCTGGAAGCAGCGCAGGAACTGAACGCCCAACGCTAGCAGCAGGGCCAGGCCGCGACGGGGACGACCCGTCGCATCCACTGACCGACCGGCATCGACGCGCGAGATCAGCCGTCGGTGCCGGTACTCCCCGGTAGCCTGGCCATGCTGCGCTCCTTGATGCCCCGTGGCCAGGCATAGACCAGCGCCTTGAGCAGGGTCGCCAGCGGGATCGCAAAGAACACCCCCCAGAAGCCCCACACGCCGCCGAAGAACAGCACCGCCAGAATGATCGACACCGGATGCAGGTTGACCGCTTCGGAAAACAGCACCGGCACCAGCACGTTGCCATCCAGCGCCTGGATGACCCCATAGGCGACGATGACATACAGAAACTGATCCCCCAGGCCGAAATGAAATCCTGCCACTGCCGCCACGGGCAGTGTCGCCACCGCTGCGCCGATGTAAGGCACCAGCACGGAGAACCCCACCAGCACCGCCAGCAGCGCTGAGTAAGGCAGACCGAAAAAGGCGAAGGTGAAAAACGTCACCGTCCCGACGATGACAATTTCCGTCGCCTTACCCCGCACATAGTTGGCAATCTGGCAGTCCATCTCCTTCCATACCCGCGTCATCAGATCACGCTTGGCCGGCAGCAGTGACACCGTGAAGCCCACCAGGCGATCACGATCCTTGAGCATGAACAGCACCAGAATCGGCACCAGCACCAGATAGATGATCAATCCCAGCACGTTGCCGAGGGAAGCCAGCGACAGCGTCAGCGCGCGCTGGCTCAACTGCGTTGCTTCACGGCTCAGCACCCCGATCCAGTCCTGGACCAGGTCTGGAGTGATCAGCTGGGGGTAGCTCATCTGCAGGTCATCCAGCATCTGCTGGCCGGCGGCGAACATCCTTGGTGCTTCCTGTATCAGGCTCGCCAGCTGATTCCAGATCAGCGGCAGCAACACCAGCGCCATCGCCAGCAGCACACCGACGAAGGCCAGGAAGACGGTCATTACCGCGACGAGATGCGGCACCTTGCGTCGCGTCAGGCTGTTGACCGCGCCCTGCAACAGAAAGGCCACTACCAGAGCGGTGAGGAACGGCGCCAGCATCTGGCCCAGCCAGATCACCACCGCAAAGCCGGCCACCAGCAGCACCAGCAGCAGAACCGCTTCCTCATCCGAGAAATAGTGGTCTACCCAGCTACGGAATACCGTCCGCAGGCTCATGCGTCACCCGCCTTGCGCAGCCAATAGACATAGACATCGTCGCGCTGTTCACGCCCTTCCAGCACATGAGAACTATGCTCGGCAAAGCTCTCGAAATCTCGCCAGGAGCCGGCGTCGGTCGCCCTGACTTCCAGCAACTGCCCAGGCGCCAGGCGTGAAAGCGCCTGCTTCGCCTTCAGCAGCGGCAGCGGACAGGGAAGTCCGCACGCATCTAGCACATCGTCAGGTTGCACTGCCATGATCTCTCCCGAGAGAATGCGATATTGGTCCGCCCCAAGCGTTGCCACCCCATGGGCATACAGCCCCGCTGGCAAATTTGAGGCACTTTGATTTAAAGGCACTTTTCCGGCCGAATCAATGTCCCAAGGCAACCCCTTCATCGCTATCGACGAGGATCACGATGCTCAAGCGATCGCTGTTCGCCGCCACCGTTCGCCCCCTGCCCAGCGCGGGGTTGATCCTCGTTATGGCCCTGACCCAGACCGCGCCCCTCGCCCAGGCACAGTACCTGGACCAGGGCATTCGACTGAATGAGCCCAGAGAGCTCGACCTGCCCTCGCTGATGTCCACCGGCAGCAACGCCATCAGCGGTGAGGAAACCCGCCTAGGCCGAGCCTGGCTACGCCAGTTTCGCGCCCACGTACCGGAATGGCGGGACCCGCTGGCCCAGCACTACGTGGAAACCCTGGTAGGCCGTCTGGTGCCTTACAGCGATCTGGGCGGGATCAATATCGCGGTTACCCTGGTCGACAACAAGACCCTCAATGCCTTTGCCGTTCCCGGAGGTGTGGTCGGGGTCAACAGCGGCCTGTTCGGCTTCGCCACCCATGAAGCTGAGGTCGCCTCGGTTCTGGCCCACGAGCTGGGGCACCTGTCCCAGCGACACTACGCGCGCAGCAAGGCTCGCGCGGAACAAACCCAGGTTCCCGCCATGGCCACCATGCTGGCAGGTTTGATCCTGGCCGCCAGTGGCGCCGGCGACGCTGGCATCGCTGCACTGGCAGGCAGCCAGGCGGCGATGATCCAGGACCAGCTGCGTTACTCCCGTCGCTATGAGGAAGAGGCCGATCGCATCGGGCTGCAGGCGATGGCCAACGCCGGCTACGACCCCCAGGCGATGGTGGATATGTTCCGCTCCATGCAGCGCATGATGAGCCTGCAAGGCGGCACTCCTCCCGAATTCCTGTTGACCCACCCGATTACCGAGTCACGCATCAGCGATACCCAGTCAAGGGTCAACCAGACGCGCGTCAGCGGCTCCGCACCGGACGACCTGCAGTACCAGCTCATCCGGGCCAGGGCGCTGCTGGCGATCCACGAGCGCGCCCCAGGACAAGCCCTGACGGTACTACGTCAAGACCAGGCACCCGCCGACGCACAACGCTACCTGCAAGCCTTGATCGACGCCCGCTCGGGTCAGGCCGATACGGCTCTCTCGGCGCTGGACAGCCTCTCCAGGGCTCACCCGGACACTGCGCTGCTTCCGGCCAGCGCCGTCCAGGTCGCACTGGAAGGCGGCCGCGTGGATGATGCCATCGCACGCGCTCAACGCCAGCTGCGACTGATGCCGGGATACCCCCCCACCAGCCAACTGCTGGGCGAAGCGCTGCTTCAGCGTGACCCCGATGCGGCCTATCGCGAGCTGTTCGATCTGGCTCAACGGCGCCCTGAAGACCCCACCGTCTTCGGGCTGTTGGCCGAAGCCGCAGGCCGCAGCGGTCGCGAAGCGTGGGGGCACCTGGCGCGTGCCGAACAGCTGCAGCTGACCGGCGAGATCGATCGCGCCATTCGTCAGCTGGAGGTGGCCGAAGCGGTGGCGGATCGTCAGGGCGACCTTAACGCCAGAGCCAGCATTCAGCGACGCCGCGACGCTTTCCTCGACTACCGCCGCACGATGGAAAAATTCCGCTAGCGACAACGACAACGCCCACGAGATCCCTCTTCATCTAGGGCCTCGTGGGCGTTTCTTGCGGCAAGCGTTCTCCAGCGACGATCTCAGGCCTGGAACTCGAGCATCCGCGTCAGCGGCTTGAGCGCCTGAACCCGCAATGCATCACTGACCTGAATCTCACCCGAGCCATGCCTCAGTGCTTCTGCCAGATTGTCGAGGGCGTTCATCGCCATCCAGGGACAATGCGCGCAGCTGCGACAGGTGGCGCCATTACCGGCAGTAGGCGCTTCAAACAGTGTCTTCTCGGGCACAGCCTGCTGCATCTTGAAGAAGATGCCGCGGTCGGTGGCCACGATCAGCTTGTCGTTGGGCAATTCCTTGGCGGCCTTGATCAGCTGCGACGTGGAGCCGGCCACATCGGCCAGGCTGACCACCGCTTCCGGTGACTCCGGGTGAACCAGTACGGCGGCATCGGGATAGACCGACTTCAGATCCTCGACGCCCTTGGCCTTGAACTCTTCGTGGACGATACAGGCGCCATCCCAGAGCAGCATGTCGGCACCCGTGTGCTTCTGGATGTAGCCGCCCAGGTGCTTGTCCGGCGCCCACAGGATCTTCTCGCCCTTGGCCTTGAGGTGCTCGATCACGTCGACCGCGATGGATGAGGTGACGACCCAGTCGGCACGGGCCTTCACCGCCGCCGACGTGTTGGCGTAAACCACCACGGTGCGATCTGGATGCGCGTCGCAGAAAGCGGCGAACTCGTCCGCGGGGCAGCCCACATCCAGCGAGCAGGTCGCCTCCAGCGTTGGCATCAGCACACGCTTTTCCGGTGACAGGATCTTGGCCGTTTCGCCCATGAAGCGCACGCCGGCCACTACCAGGGTGTCTGCCTCGTGGCGGGCGCCAAAGCGCGCCATCTCAAGCGAGTCTGCCACGCAGCCGCCGGTCTCCTCGGCAAGCTGCTGGATCGCATCATCGGTGTAGTAGTGTGCGACCAGCACGGCATTATTGGCCTTCAGCAGTCGCTTGATCTCATCGACGCGAGCGGCGTCTTCCGAGGGAATACGGGTGGGGCAGTAGGGACGCGCGAGATGCTCTCGGATCTCGGCGCGGGAAGTCATGATTGTCATCGTGTCTACCACTGTGACCGGCAGGGAATCCCCCTGCAGATGGGACAGTGCCACCAGCCATCCGCTGCATGGCACGCCAGGAGGACCTCCTTCAGAGCGGCCAGCCCTTCAGGCCGGCGGCACCCTCCATGTGGGGTCCTCACCCTCGCCCATGCGTCTATCGCTACGGCGAGCTGCTACACAGTTTAACCCAGCAACCACAGGATGCCGAGTTCCGCTGCGTCAAGCTGACCAAGGAATGACGCCAGCACACCGGTGTGTCTCGGTCTGGCGGGCCTGACGGCAACGGGCCGTGGCCCTATGCCAGCGTGCAGCGTCATGAATACCCAACAAAAACGGCCCCCGCTCCGAAGAGCGAGGGCCGCGAAACTGGTGGGTCGTGTAGGATTCGAACCTACGACCAATTGGTTAAAAGCCAACTGCTCTACCAACTGAGCTAACGACCCAATCATGGAGGCAATCAGCCTGACCATGCACAGGTTCGGTTGGTGGGTCGTGTAGGATTCGAACCTACGACCAATTGGTTAAAAGCCAACTGCTCTACCAACTGAGCTAACGACCCTTCCGAACGGGTGCAGATATTACGGATATGCCCCTTTAGACGCAAGCCTTTTTTTCATTACCTGTGTTTTCTTGTCCCTCGGGGCATATCCGTGGGGCACCTCAACGCTGCACCCGGCCCAGGTCCGGGCTCGCCTTCGCGCTACCAACATCAGCCCTTGCGGGCAGGCTTGCCACCACGCTTCATGGTCTGTACCGGACGGCGCTTGTGCTTGTCACGGCTCCAACGGTTCTTTTCATCAGGGGTCAGCTCAGGCACCTTGCGCGACTCAAGTCCCGCCACGCTGGCAAGATCGTCCACCTCGTCCTGGGACAGCTCCACCCACTCTCCGGCCTTGGCGCGCTTGTCGAGGAAGATGTTGCCGTAGCGCACACGCTTGAGGCGACTCACGGTGAGGCCTTGCGACTCCCACAAGCGTCTGACCTCACGGTTACGCCCTTCCATGATCACCACATGGAACCAGGTATTGATGCCCTCACCGCCGAACTCCTGCACGTCGGTGAAGCGTGCCGGGCCATCTTCCAGCATCACGCCGTCGACCATGGCCACGACATGCTCGCGCTTGACCTCCCCCATAACGCGAACCGCGTATTCGCGTTCGACCTCGGTGGAAGGGTGCATCAAGCGGTTGGCCAGCTCGCCGTCAGTGGTGAACAGCAGCAAGCCGCTGGTGTTGATGTCGAGTCGCCCGATGGCAATCCAGCGCTCTCCCTTGAGACGCGGCAACCGGTCGAACACGGTACGACGCCCCTCCGGATCCTTGCGCGTGCACAGCTCACCCTCCGGCTTGTTGTACATGATCACCCGACGCGGCACCTCATCGGCCGCGCGCAAGGTAATCGGCCGATCATCAAAGCTGACTCTATCGCGGGCCTCGACCCGATCACCCAGAGTCGCCACCGAGCCATTGACCTTGACCCGTCCATCGGAGATCGCGGTCTCCATCTCGCGGCGGGATCCCAGGCCGGCACGGGCCAGCACCTTTTGCAGTTTTTCGCTGGTGGTCGTCATTCATCGTTCTCGCTTTCTGTGGGTTCCACCCCCGAGGCAGTGTCATCGTCGACGCGGCCCCGGGCGCGTTCGGACAGCCTGGCTTCAAGATCGGCGAAGCTCAGCCCTGCCCGCTCGGACGCCTTCCCGGCGTGCTGCTCGTCGGCCATCCCGGCCGTCGTGTCGGCGCCCTCAATGGGCGCCTCAGTTTGATCGCCTGCCCCACCCTCAGCCGTCCCAGAGTTCTGGTGCGGGACGTATGCCTCATCCAATCCTTGGCCTTCCCGAAGGTTATCCTGAAGGTCCTTCTGGAGATCATCCTCCACAGGCTCGTCGGCCTGGGAAAGCAGCGCGGGAGGTGGCGGAGGCGGCTCATCCTCGGTATCAAATTCCTCGAACTGCTTTAGTTCATGCATCGGCGGCAGTTCATCCAGCGTCTTGAGGCCGAAGTCATCAAGGAAGCTGCGGGTGGTGGCGTAGACCGCCGGACGGCCCGGTACATCCCGGTGTCCCACCACACGAATCCAGCCACGATCCAGCAACGTCCGCATGATCGAACCGCTTACGGTCACGCCGCGCACCTCTTCAATATCGCCGCGGGTGACCGGCTGACGGTAGGCAATCAGCGCCAGCGTTTCCAGCAGGGCGCGGGAATATCGCTGAGGCCGCTCGTCCCACAGCCTCGCCACCCAGTTCGCCAGGCGCGGACGAATCCGCAGCTGGTATCCCGAGGCGGTCTCGATCAGCTCCATGGCACCACTGACGTGGCGCTCGGTCAGACGCTCGAGCGCCTCCTTGAGACGTCGTCTGGTCGGACGTTCATGATCGTCAAACAGCTGCTCAAGCCGGTCCAGCGCCAGCGGCTGACCGGCAGCCAACAGCGCTGCCTCGACGATCTCGTCCAGCGCATCGGGCGTTTCCATCACGCTCATGCGGGCTTGTCTCCCTCGCTCAGCCCCTCTCCGGTGGAGGCTGGTGCAGACTCATCGTAGGCATCACCGTGCCCATCGTCCAAGCTATCCTGGCCGGATATGTCGCCGTCCAGCATCTCCTCTTCCAATCCCCCTTCCGCGAATGGCTCGACATCGAACGCGCTTTCGCCGTCATCGTCGAGCGCCTCGTAGGGGTCTTCTTCCTCGTCGCCGGCCAGTCTCGCTCGAACGTGGATCGGTGACATCGGCGCATTCTGCACAATCTCGATCATCGCTTCCTTGGCCAGCTCAAGGATCGCCATGAAGGTGACCACCACTCCGGCCCGGCCCTCCTCCAGCGAGAACAAGGCCTCGAAGGGCGTGTAGTGCTCATGGGTCAGGCGCTCCATGATGGCCAGCATGCGCTCGCGGGTGGACAGCACCTCGCTCTCGATCTGGTGCGCCTGGTTGAGTTCGGCGCGACGCAGGATGCCCGCCAGGGCACCCAGCAATTCGTCGAGTTCCACCTCGGGGTGGATGACCCGCGACTCCACCGGAGGCAGTACCGCTCGGGCCGGAAACCAGTCGCGACCTATCCGCGGAAGCTCGGCCAACGCTTCGGCCGCCAGCTTGAGCCGCTCGTATTCCTGCAGGCGCCGAATCAGCTCGGCACGAGGATCTTCGTCTTCATCGCCGTCTTCACTCTTCGGCGGCCGCGGCAGCAGGGTGCGCGACTTGATCTCGGCCAACATCGCCGCCATCAGCAGGTACTCGCCCGCCAGCTCGATCTCCATGGCCTTCATCAGCTCGACATACTCGATGTACTGATGGGTAATGGCGGCGACATTGATCGACAAGATGTCGAGATTCTGGCGGCGAATCAGATAAAGCAGCAGATCAAGCGGTCCCTCGAACGCCTCGAGAAACACCCGCAGCGCCTCGGGGGGAATGTAGAGATCTTCGGGTAATTCGGTGATCGGCTCATCAAACAGCCGGCCCAATGCCTGCACCTGGGTCGGTGCAGACGCCGTGTTCGTCGAGGAAGCGTCCTCCCCCCCGGCGTCGTTCTCGCTGGTTGTCGGCAAATCACTCACACACGTGAACCTGGTCGCGTTGGATCTGGCCCCGATGTGAGACCGACATGAAAGAACTACCGCTTCGTTACCGATCGCCCAGTTTATCAAGCTCTGCGCGTTCTGGCTAAGCCGAGACCGATGCCCGGAAGCGTCTGCTCAATAGCCTTGAGCCACGACGACAGGGACGGTCGTTCCCTGGCTGCAGACGACAGCGCATGCTCCGCGCTGCCTGCGCTTTTGCACTTTTGCACTTTTGCACTTTTGCACTTTTGCACTTTTGCACTTTTGCACTACGGCACTACTGCGCGCTGTCGGCGGTGCGGTAGCGACCACGGTAATCGAATAATTTCTCGCGAATCTGCCAGTGCCGCCCCACCTTGCGCCCTACCACAAAGTCCGGCGCTCTCAGTCGGTACTGATCGTCGCAGACCTGCTGCGGCGTCGACGGCGCCAGTTCTACCCCAGGTGCACGGGCGTGATCACGCAAAAAGATCGCCGTAAAGGCCCTGCGCTGTGCCGGCGTTTCCAGCGCGAACCACTCCGACAGACTGGCGCCATCTTCGTCGTGATAGGTGACCTTGAGCCGAGGCAGGCCACGACCGTTGGTGGTCGCCTCAAGCTGCATGCCCGAGACTCGGAGCACTCTGGCATCCTTCAGCTTGAGCGCGTCGCGCAGCTTGTCATCGGCATCCACCAGCAACGCCTGACACCCATGGCAGCGTCGCGCCGCAATATCGTTCTCTGCGCCGCAGTCGCCGCAGGTCTTGAAGCGGAAGCGGAAATCGCACTGCCTTGCACCTGGCTCCGCCTGCGTCAACGCCTGCCCCTGGGCATCGACCAGCCCCTGACAGCGCCGACCGAAGTGCTCGATCACCAGTTCGCCATCGCGCTTTCCCCAGAAAAGGTTGGCATGTCCGCACTGCGGGCAAGGCACCTGAACCGGCTCGCTATCGCTGTCTGGACGCGGGCTTCCCACCTCAGGCGCGTACAGGTCCCAAGGGTTACCGGCATAGTCCAGGATCAGGCAGTCTTGCTTGCCCGGTGACAGACGCAGGCCCCGGCCGACGATCTGCTGGTACAGACCGACCGACTCCGTAGGCCTCAGGATCGCAATCAGGTCCACATGGGGCGCATCAAACCCGGTGGTCAGCACCGACACATTGACCAGATACTTGAGGCGTTTAGCCTTGAACGCATCGATGATCCGGGTGCGCTCGTCCCCAGCGGTGGCTCCGGTGATCAAGGCGGCGTCCGCCGCGGGCAGATAGCCCAGAATTTCCTCAGCGTGGGCTACGCTGGCCGCGAACAGCATCACCCCCTGACGATCGGCAGCGCGCTCCATCACTTCACTGATGATGCCAGGCGTCGCACGGTGACCTGCCACGACACGATTCAGGTCCTCTTCGCGGTAGATACCGGTGCTGCCCGGCACCAGTCGGGAAAAATCGTAACGTGCCACCGCCGCATCAATCTTGACCGGCTTGGCCAGGTAGCCCTGGCGTACCATCAGCCTCAGCGGCTGTTCGAACACACAGTCGCGAAAGAAGCAGTCTTCATCCCCCCGCACCATGCCATGGTGATGACGATGATAGAGAAACCCCAGCCCCAGCCGATAAGGCGTCGCCGTCAGGCCCAGCACCTTGAGCGATGCGTTGCGCTGACGCAGGTGATCAATGACCCGATGGTAGGAAGACGAGGCCTCCAGCGACACCCGGTGACACTCATCGATCACCAGCAAGGTAAAAGGCCCGTGGGCGTTCTGTTCATCACTGACGGCATCCAGATGGCGCACCACCGACTGCACCGAGCCAAACACGACCTGTCGAGCGCTTTCCTTACGGCCAAGGCCCGCGCTGAAAATATCTGCCTCCAGGCCGTAGGCCAGATACTTGGCGTGGTTCTGTTCCACCAGTTCCCGCACATGGGCAAGGACCAGCACACGGCCCTTGGCCAGCCGTGCCAATTCAGCAATCACCAGTGACTTGCCACTGCCCGTGGGCAGCACCACCACGGCGGGGTCATCGCTGCGACGAAAGTGACTGACCACGTGCGCCACGGCCTGCTGCTGATAGGGGCGCAGTGTCGGTGTGCTTATTTGGTCAAATTTCGCACCAGCTACCGCCATTCGCGCAACACTCCTCTGCCGAGTTCGGCATGTCTTGATCTAGCGCAGGATACTTAACCCGTTCGATTCGTAGCATGGAGCGCCTGCGCGTGCGTGCCGAAAGGGATAAAGGCCGCTATCGAAGGCGATGCTGCCACCGGCACACGACATGAGCGTCGTCAGGGTCCCCATCAGGGCACCCAGCGACACGAGCCACCGCAGGTCATCCCACCAGGAAGGCGGTGCACTCTACGCCATCTTGGTAACCCGTCACAACAGGCTGACAGCCGGGCTCTCCCCGCCCAGCTGCGTCATCCATGTCGGCACCTCCCGCCGACCACCTTGTCCCCTTACCAAGGACCCCTTCATGATCCTTCGCCACTTTCGCCAGCTGGCTACGTGTTTCGTCATCGCCGGGTTACCGCTTCTGCACGGCTGCAGCGAAGAAGCGCCTCCCCTGACCAAGCAGGTGACTCGCCCCGTCAAGTTGCTGACCCTGGACGAGATCGGAAACAGCTCGATGAGCGCCTACCCCGGTGTCGTCGAGGCATCAGAGCGTACCGACCTGTCCTTTCGGGTCGGCGGCGAACTCAAGGAGCTGAATGTTCAAGCAGGCCAGGTCGTCAGCAGCGGCGAGCGGGTGGCCCTGCTCGACGACCGTGATGCTCGCAACGCCCTGTCCAACGCCCAATCCAGCTATGACCTGGCCCAGGCGACCCACCACCGCATGCAGGTCTCGGTGGAAAAGGGCGCCATCAGCCGCGCCGCCTTTGACGAAGCTCGCGCGGCCTTTCTCTCGGCCCAGGCCCAGTTCGACCTGGCCAAGGATCAGCTCGACTACACCGAGCTGAAAGCTCCCTTCGATGGCGTCATCGCCAGTGTTCCCGTCGACAACTTCCAGGTCATCGCCCCCCAGCAGACCATCGCAGTGCTGCAGCAGCCGGGCAATATCGACGTGACCTTCGAGCTGCCGGAACAACAGGTTCGCCGCCTAAATCGTGAGCGCATTCGCGATATCCAGAGCCATGACGCTTCCCTGGCCTGGGTGCGTCTGGGTGACGATCCACGCCGTTTCCTGGCGCGCTACAAGGAGCACGACTCCCGCGCGTCAAGCGGCACCCTGAGCTACGAGGTCAAGCTGACCCTGCCCACCCCCGATGACGTCAACGTTCTGGCGGGCATGAGTGCCGTGGTGGAGATCGACATCAATGCCCTGACCGGAGACAGCGAGGGCCTGTGGCGGGTGCCTCTCGGCACCGTCGTCACCCTTGAGGATGCCCCGGACAACACCGTGGTGTGGCGCTACGTGGCCGACGACGAGACCGAAGGCCATGTCGAAGCAGTCGCGGTCGAGTTGCACACCACCAATGACGATGGCGTCTTCATTGCCGGTGATCTCCAGCCGGGAGATCAGCTGGTCACCGCAGGCGCCCACCTTATGCGTGACAAGCTGACGGTCACTCCCTGGGTCCAGGAAGCGGGGCTCTGACCATGATCGGCTATTTTCTACGCAACAAGACCATCAGCTGGATGATCACCCTGCTGCTGTCGGTGGGCGGCGTGGTCTCCTTCCTTGGCCTTGGCCAGCTCGAATTTCCTGACTTCACCATCCGCATGGCGCTGGTCAGCACCGCCTACCCTGGCGCCACCCCACAGCAGGTCGAAGAAGAAGTCACCCTGCGGCTGGAAAAGGCCATTCAGGAGATCCCCAACCTCAAGCGGGTCAGCACGGTCAACAGTGCGGGCCTGTCCCAGATCACGGTGGAGCTCGACACCGATGTCCAGGGTACCGCCCTGCCCCAATACTGGGACCTGCTCAGGCGCAAGATCGGCGATACCCAGGCCAGCCTGCCGCCCGGCGCCGGCCAGTCGCTGGTGGTAGATGACTTCAGCGACGTCTACGGTCTGCTGCTCAACCTGTCCGGCGACGACTACAGCCTGTATGACCTGAAGAACCAGGCCGACTTCCTGCAGCGGGAGCTACGCCTGGTCGATGGCGTCAAGAAGGTGGTCATTGCCGGCGACCGTCCCGAACAGGTCACCATCTCGCTCAACCGCGAGCGAATGCAGGCACTGAACATCCCGCCAGATGCACTGATCGCCCTGCTTAACGCCCAGAATGCCGTGGCCGATGCCGGCAGCGTGCGTCGTGACGGCAAGATCATCTCACTGCAGCCTAGCGGCGAGTTCAAGAGCGTTCAGGCGCTGGAGGATCTGATCATCGGGCGCCCAGACGCCAACCCGGTCCACCTGGGCGATATCGCCACCGTGACGCGTGGGCTGACGGACCAACCCGGGCAGCTCTATCACGCCGACGGAAAACCGGCGATCTCCATTGGTCTGTCCTTCGTTTCCGGTGTCAACGTGGTCAAGGTAGGCGAGGCCGTGGATGCGCGCCTGGCCGAGCTAGAACCCCGCCTGCCACTGGGCATGGAGCTGACGCCAGTCTACCACCAGCCCGAAGTGGTCAAGGAAGCGGTATCCGGCTTCGTCATCAACCTCATGGAATCGGTCGGCATCGTCATCGTCGTTCTACTGATCTTCATGGGCGTGCGATCGGGCCTGCTGATGGGGCTGATCCTGACCATCACCATCCTCGGCACGCTGATGCTGATGGCCGCCCACGGCCTGCAATTGCAGAAGGTCTCCCTTGGCGCGCTGATCATCGCGCTGGGTATGCTGGTGGACAACGCCATCGTGGTGACCGAAGGCATGCTGATAGGCCTTGGCAAGGGCAAGAGCAAGCTCGCAGCGGCCAAGGAAGTGGCTGGCCAGAACTGGCTACCGCTACTGGGTGCCACCGCCATCGCCATCACCGCCTTTGCTCCCATCGGTCTGTCGCCAGACGCCACTGGCGAACTGGTCGGTTCACTGTTCTGGGTGCTGTTCTACTCGCTGCTGCTCAGCTGGGTGACCGCCCTGACGCTGACGCCTTTCTTTTTCGACATGTTCTTCAAGGACGCACCGGCGGACGCGGAGCAGACAGACAGCGATCCCTACAAGGGACTGATCTTCGTCATCTTCGGCTGGCTAGTCGACAAGGGCATCCGCTTCCGCTGGCTCACCATCGCCACCTGCATCGGCTTGCTCGTCGGCGCCTTCGCACTGTCCTCCAATATCAAGAATGCCTTCTTCCCCGACTCCACCACTCCGCTGTTCTTTGTCGACGTGTGGATGCCGGAGGGCAGCGATATCCTCGAAAGCGAGCGGATCGCATCGCAGCTGGAGGCCCAGGTGGCCAAGATGGATGAAGTAGTCCACGTCACCAGCGTCATCGGCGGCGGCGCCCAGCGCTTTACCCTGACCTATTCGCCGGAGGACCGCTACGCCAGCTACAGCCAGCTGATCGTCGAGACCGACGACCTGAACAGCAGAGCCCAGCGCATGGCCGACATCATCACCCTGCTGCGCGACGAATACCCCGAGGTACAGTACAAGGTCCAGGCACTGCAGGTGGGGCCATCGGCCAAGGCAAGTCTGGAGGCGCGGATCTACGGTCCTGATCCTGACACCCTGCGTACCCTGGCTACCCAGGTCAGCGACGTGTTCCGTGCCGATCCGCTGGTCGACAGCATCCGATTGTCCTGGGGCAATCGGGTGGAAGAACTGACCCCGGAGTTTCTTGAGCAGCAGGCCCGCCGCGTGGGCGTCACCCGCCAAGCCCTGCATCAGGCGCTGTTGATTCACAATGACGGTCAGGTCGCCGGGGTCTACCGCGAGGGCTCTGACCTGATCCCCATCGTCCTGCGTGACGAAGCCTCCCAGCGCTACGGACTCAATGACCTTTCCAGCCTGAATGTGTGGAGCGCCGAACAACAGAAGTACGTCAGCGCCGGGTCCGTCATGGGGCCGCTGCAGACACGTCTGCACGACCCATTGATCAAGCGCCGAGATCGTCAACGCATGCTGGCCGTGTACGCCGAACCGCTGCCGCTGTCCGGCGAGACGGCGGCCAATATCCTGGCCAGGCTGCAGCCGAAGATCGAGGCGATCCCATTGCCTGAGGGCTACCACCTCGGCTGGGGGGGCGAGGACGAAACTTCACGGGATGCCAAGGAAGCGCTGTTCAAGCTGCTGCCTCTCGGCATTCTCGGCATGTTCATCCTGACCATGCTGCTGTTTGGCAATCTGCGCCAGTCGCTGGCGATCTGGTCCATCGTGCCGTTGACCGTCATCGGCATCGTCGGCGGTCTGCTGGCATTCAACGCCCCCTTTACCTTCATGGCGCTGCTCGGCACCCTCAGCCTGGTGGGCATGGTGCTCAAGAACGCCATCGTGCTGGTAGAGGAAATCAAGATCCAGATGGGTGAGCACGATGCGCCCTTCGACGCGATCATGGCCGCCGCCATCAGCCGGGTACGTCCCGTCTCCATGGCCGCGATCACCACCATGTTGGGCATGATTCCGCTGTTCGGTGACGCCTTCTTCGCGTCCATGGCAGTGGTCATCGTGTTCGGCCTGGGGGCGGCGACACTGCTGACCCTGGTGATTCTGCCCGTGATCTACGCCACCCTGTTCGGCATCTACCCGAACACACCGGCCCGAACCGCCACTGCGGGCTGACCACAAGGGTGAGTCCCCAGTGATAACGCGGGGGATAGCGTCAACGACAGGGCCCCGACGGTGCTGATGCACCGCCGGGGCCCTGTGCCGACTGCCGGAGCAACGCTCCCTGGAGAGCGCTCAGTCGAACCGGGGCGGTCTGCCATCCAGGCGGGCACGGCGGTTTAGCTCGCGCTCAGTCAAAGCGCGGCGGTCTGCTATCCAGGCGGGCACGGCGGTTTAGCTCGCGCTCAGTCGAACCGCGGCGGTCTGCCATCCAGGCGGGCACGGGTTGCCTCGCGCTGTTCCTGCCCAGCCAGCAGATTTCGCTGGAGCTCGGCCTCCATCGCCAGACGCCCGCGCTGGTCGAGACCGGGGGCTTCACGCCATAACTTGCGCGCGGCAGCCACCGCCTTGGGCGAGCGTCGCGCCAGGTCGCCCGCCAGTTCAGCCGCAGCATCCCGCGGGTCCTCATCCAGGCGCGACGCCAGGCCCAGCACCATGGCTTCATCGCCGGCAAGATGACGCCCGGTCAGCATCATGTCCTGAAGGATATCGTGGCGCAGCCAGGCGGCGGTCACGCTGACCCCCATGTCCGCCATCAGCCCCCACTCGATCTCCGGCAACGCCAGGATCGCCTCGGGATGAACAATCCGAATATCTGCCCCCAGCGCCATCTGCAGGCCTGCGCCATAGACATGGCCATGCAGCGCCGCCACCACCGGTGCGCCCAGCTCGCGCCAGCCCAGCGCCAGACGCTGAGCGGGGTTGATGCCGCGGGCATCCGGGCTCAACAGCCAGGCGATGCGCTCCGGGGACGCCACCACCGAGGCCACATCGAGACCAGAGCAGAAGCTTTCGCCCTCACCACTGAGCACCACCGCGCGAACCCCGACACGCTCGGCAAGCCACTGCTGGGCATCCAGCAAAGCGTCGATCATTGGGGGGTCCATCGCATTGTGACGATCTGGCCGTTCGAGATGAACCTTGGCCACGTGGTTGGCCAGGGTCACGCTCAGGCGATCATGGAAACGGCGCTGGGTGGGAGGCGACATGGAAGCTCCATCTGAAAAAGACCGATATCGGCAGCATCAAACTTGGCACCTGTTGCGTAGCAGCACAAGCTCAAGCATCAACCTTTCCTGCGAGTCATCATCGCCGGCAACGACAACGCCGCCCGAAGGCGGCGCTATCACAGGGTCTATCACCGAGGCTATCTCAGGGGCTATCACCGGATCTAGCAAACAAGCTGAGTCCTGAGAGGGACCTGGTTCAGCCCAGCCACACCCGCGCATTGCGGAACAGCCGCAGCCAGGCGCCGTCCTGGGACCACTCTGACGGACGCCAGGAGTTGGTCACGGCGCGTACCACCCGCTCGGGGTGCGGCATCATGATGGTGACGCGGCCATCCGGTGTCGTCAGTCCGGTGATGCCGGATGGCGACCCATTCGGGTTGGCCGGGTAGCGCGTTGTGCACTGGCCGTAGTTGTCGGTATAGCGCAATGCCACCTGCCCCGAGCCCTGCATGCTGCGCAGGTGGGCGCTGTCGCGGAACTCGGCACGCCCCTCGCCATGGGCCACGGCGATAGGCAGCCGCGATCCTTCCATCCCGGCCAGCAGGATCGACGGTGTCTTTTCTACCTGAACCATGGCCACTCGGGCCTCGAACTGCTCCGACTCATTGCGCACGAAGCGCGGCCAGCTCTCGGCACCGGGAATCAGCTCCTTGAGCTGCGACAGCATCTGACAGCCATTGCAGACGCCCAGGGAGAAGCTGTCCTCACGGGCAAAGAAGGCGGCAAACTGCTCGCGAGCGCGCTCGTTGAACAACACCGACTTGGCCCAGCCACCGCCCGCGCCGAGTACGTCACCGTAGGAGAAGCCACCGCAGGCGGCCAGCCCCTTGAACTCGTCCAGACCCACGCGCCCTTCCAGCAGGTCGCTCATGTGCACATCGACGGCCTCGAAACCGGCCTTGTCGAAGGCCCAGGCCATCTCCAGATGCCCGTTCACGCCCTGCTCACGCAGGATGGCCGCACGGGGCCGCGCCAGATTGACGAAGGGGGCGGAGATGTCCTCGTCCACGTCAAAGGTAGGCGTGGCGCTCAGCCCGGGATCACGGGTATCCAACAGGTTGTCGAACTCGTTCTTGGCGCACTCGGGGTTGTCACGCAGGGCCTGCAGACGATAGCTGGTCTCGGACCAGGTACGCTGAGTCAGCTGGCGCGTGGTCTCGAGCAGCGGTTCCTCGAACAGCGTCACGCGTATCTGGTCGTCGTAGCGAGGACGGGCGATGACGCCGCAGGTTTCGATCCCCGCCGCAGCGAACTGCGCCAGCACCTCTTCGGTGTGTTCGCGGCTCACCTGGATGACGGCGCCCAGCTCTTCACTGAACAGCGCATTGACCGCCTCGGAGGCTTCATCGATCAACCAGTCCAGCTTGATCTCGAGACCGGCGCGGCTGGCAAAGGCCATTTCCAGCAGGGTGACGATCAGGCCACCGTCGCTGCGATCATGGTAGGCCAACAGGCGGCCATCGGCGTTGAGCCCCTGGATCACGCTGAAGAACGCCTTGAGGTCCTCGGCATCGTCCAGGTCAGGACAATCGTTGCCAACCTGGCCATAGACCTGAGCCAGTGCAGAGCCACCGAGACGGTTGAGGCCGGCGCCCAGGTCGATCAGCAGCAGGTCGCTCTCGTCCTGATCCAGGCGAATCTGCGGCGTCAGCGTCTTCATCGCGTCGGTCACCGGGGCAAACCCGGTGATCGCCAGGGTCAGCGGCGAGGTGACGGCCTTCTGCTCGCCATCCTGCTCCCAGGCCGTGCGCATCGACATCGAATCCTTGCCGACCGGTACCGCAATACCCAACGCCGGGCACAGCTCCATGCCTACGGCGTGCACGGCGTCGAACAATGCCTGGTTCTCACCGACGTGGTCAGCAGCACTCATCCAGTTGGCGGACATCTTGATATCGCCCAGCTTGGCGATGGGGGCCGCCGCCAAGTTGGTGATGGACTCGGCTACCGCCAGTCGCGCGCTGGCCGCAGGGTTGATCAAGGCCACCGGCGAACGCTCGCCCATGGCCATGGCTTCACCGGCATGGGTATCAAAGCAGGCGGTGGTCACGGCCACATCGGCCACCGGCACCTGCCACGGACCCACCATCTGGTCGCGCGCCACCTGTCCGGTGATGGAGCGATCGCCGATCGTGATCAGGAAGCTCTTGGACGCCACCGTCGGCAGTCGCAGCACTCGGTCCAGAGCCTCGCGCAGATCCAGGTTATCGAGCATGACGCCCGGTAGCTCGAGGCTATTGCGCTCGAATTCCCGCTGCATTTTCGGCGGTTTGCCGAACAGCACGCTCATGGGCAGATCAACCGGGCGCGTATCGAAGTGGCCATCCACCACGGCCAGATGATGCTCGGCAGTCGCTTCACCGACCACCGCGTAGGGGCAGCGTTCGCGCTTGCACAGGGCGTCGAAGGTCTCGAGATCTTCGGGGGCCACCGCCAGCACGTAGCGCTCCTGGGCCTCGTTGCACCAGATTTCCAGCGGGCTCATGCCCGGCTCGGCGTTGGGCACTTCGCGCAGGCTGAACAGTCCACCACGGTCGCCATCCTTGACCAGCTCCGGCAAGGCATTGGACAGTCCACCGGCGCCCACGTCGTGAATGAAGCAGATGGGGTTGTCTTGACCCAGGGCCCAACAGCGATCGATGACCTCCTGGGCACGTCGCTCGATCTCAGGGTTGTCGCGCTGGACCGAAGCGAAGTCGAGATCGAAGCTGGATGAGCCCGAGGCCATGGAAGAGGCCGCGCCGCCGCCCAGCCCGATCAGCATGGCCGGGCCGCCCATCACGATCAGCTTGCCGCCCACCGGGATCTCGCCCTTGGCAACGTGTTCATCACGGATGTTGCCGTAACCGCCAGCGATCATGATCGGCTTGTGGTAGCCACGACGCTCGATACCGCCGGCGCCCAGGGCGTCCTGCTCGTAGGTACGGAAGTAGCCCGTAAGGTTGGGACGCCCAAATTCGTTGTTGAAGGCGGCGCCACCGATGGGGCCCTCAAGCATGATGTCCAGCGCGGTGACGATCCGCTCGGGCTTGCCGTAGTCGAAGGCTTCCCAGGGCTGCACGAACTCGGGAATGCGCAGGTTGGACACGGTAAAGCCGGTCAGGCCCGCCTTGGGCTTGCCGCCGATACCGGTGGCGCCTTCATCGCGAATCTCGCCGCCAGCACCGGTAGCGGCGCCCGGATGCGGGGCGATGGCGGTGGGGTGGTTATGAGTCTCGACCTTGGTCAGGATGTGGATTGGCTCCACCTTGCCGCCATAGCTGGCACGCTCTCCGTCCTTGCCGGTCAGCGGCGTGGGATAGAAACGTCGCGCCTCGCTGCCCTGGATGACGGCAGCATTGTCGCTGTAGGCGGACAAGATCCCCTCAGGCGAGGCCTGATAGGTGTTCTTGATCATCTTGAACAGCGAGTGGCTCTGGGCCTCACCGTCGATCAGCCAGTCGGCGTTGAAGATCTTGTGACGGCAGTGCTCTGAGTTGGCCTGGGCGAACATCATCAGCTCGACGTCGCTGGGGTTACGCCCCAACTCGACAAAGGCGTCGACCAGATAGTCGATCTCGTCCTCGGCCAGGGCCAGGCCGAGCTCGCGATTGGCGGTTTCCAGCGCGCTGCGGCCGCCTTCAAGAACGTCGACCTGGCCGAGCGGAGCCGGCTCGTGGTGGGCGAACAGGGTCGCCGCGTCGGCGCTATCATGCAGCACGGTTTCGGTCATGCGATCGTGCAGGCCAGCGACGATGGCATCAAAGTGTGCTTGCTTGAGCTCACCGCGGACGCTCAAGCGGTAGCGAACACCGCGCTCCAGACGTTTGATCTGGGTCAAGCCACAGTTACGAGCAATGTCGGTGGCCTTGGACGACCACGGGGACTGGGTGCCAACCCGCGGCACCACCAACAGCGTCAGGCCTTCCACGTCGGATTCCTGTTGCGCCGGACCGTAGTCGAGCAACCGTGACAGCAGGGCCTGCTCGTCAGCGTTGAGCTCCTCCCCCACATCGGCAAAGTGCACGTACTCGGCGTGCAGTGCCTCGATCTCGGGGACGGATGCACGCAGTTGAGCCAGCAGCTTGGCGTGACGGAAGTTGGACAGGGCGGGCGCTCCGCGCAGTTCGAGCATATCCAGGAGCCTCTGAAGGTCAGCGATAAAAGAAGGGGCCGCGGCGGGCGAGACGGCATATGATACTGGAAACCGGCGGGTGCGAGAAATCGTCGCGGATGACAGTTTCGCAGGGGCTGGGTAAGGTGGGCGCTCCACGGCCAGCGATGTCTTAAGATGAAGGACGGTTTACGTCACGCGCGACACCTGCGCACCCTTGTCACCATCGGCCTGGGCCTGGTTCTCGCATGCTGGCCCAGACCGCCCGTGCCCCCCTCCGACGTCACGCTGCAGCGAGTGCTGGAGCGCGACTTCATCACGGTGCACACCCGCAACACCCCCTTCACTTACTACGAGGGACGCCAAGGGCCCACAGGGTTCGAGTACGAGTTGATGCGGCGTTTCGCCGATCGCCTCGGGGTCAGCCTGAACCTCAGCGATGATCACCACGTGCAAAGCGTGCTCGACGCGGTGCGTGATCAGGGAGACCTGGGCGCCGCCGCGCTGCCGCTGGACCCGCTGGCACCGGGGCTTATGTTCTCGCGTCCGATTCTGTCGATGCAGCCCATGGTCGTCTACCGGCGTGACCTGCCACCGCCAGACGAGCTTGATGATCTGCTCGAACTGAACATCGGCATCGCCAAGGGCACCGGTATCAGTCGCGTCATGCACGAGCTGCAGCAGCGTCGTCCACAGCTCAGCTGGAAGGAGGCGGAGGACCTGGAAATCGCCGCCCTGCTGCGCCGAGTCGAAGATGGCGATCTGGACGCTGCGGTGGTCTATGCCCACCAGTTCCGGCTCAACCGCCTGTTCTTCCCTGAGGTGGAAGATGGCTTCGATGTCGGCCAGCCGGTCACCATGGCCTGGGCCTTTGCCTCCCTGGACGGTCTGGCCCTGGTCGAACAGGCCAACGCCTTTCTAGAGGATTTGCAGGACAGCGGTGAGCTGGACCTTCTTGTCAGCCGCTACTTCGGCCACGATGACTATCTCGAGTATGTCGGTGCCCGGGTCTTCATCCACCACGTCAACCAGCGCCTGCCCCGCTACGATGAACTGTTCAAGCAGGCGGCAAGAGAGCAGCACTTTGACTGGAAGCTGCTGGCCGCTGTGGGGTATCAGGAGTCCCATTGGGACCCGGAAGCGACGTCACCCACCGGCGTCCGCGGCCTGATGATGCTGACCAATGCCACCGCCGAGGAAGTCGGCGTGGCCAATCGCCTGGACGCGGCCCAAAGCATCGAGGGAGGCGCCCGCTACTTGCGCAGCATCGAGGAACGTCTGCCTGACTCGATTCGCGGCGACGACAGACTCTACATGGCCCTGGCGGCCTACAACGTCGGCCTCGGGCACCTCTACGACGCCCGTGATATTGCCCGGATGCGGGGTGGCAACCCGGATCACTGGCGAGATGTTCGCGACGCGTTACCGCTCCTGCAGGAAAGCCAATGGCACAGCAAGACCCGCCATGGCTACGCCCGGGGTGGCGAACCGGTGATCTATGTGCAGAATATCCGCCGCTATCTTGAGATCCTCGATTACGTCGACCGCAGCCAACAGCAATTTCACAAGCTGAATGCGCGCTTGCCGGACCAGGCGGATTCCGAGATCTTTGAACTCGTTCCGCCGATGCCATAGGACACCCCTGCCAATGTCGCGAATCGCCCTGGTCCTCACCCTGCTGGTTGCTGTGCTGGCAGCGACGGGCCTGATCATCAAGCCAGTGATGATCCAAGACCAGAGCTACATCGCCAGTTGGTCGCTATTGCTCGCGGTGAGCCTGGGGCAAGCCGCCTGGTACTGGCGGGGGGTGCGTCTGTCTGCTGTCTGTCTGGCGCCGGTGCTCGCCGTGCTGCTGTTGGGCCTGGCCAGCTACCTGCTGCCCGAGGGACTGATTCCTTACGCCACGCTCGAACACTGGGCCGCGCGCCTGCCCGGCGTCAGCGGTATCGACAGCCTGCGTCCTCCGTTGATCGAGCTGTTCATTCTGCTGGCGCTGGCCGGAGGAGTGCTCGGACGCACACGTGCCAGCCTCGCCACGCCGCTGCTCCAGTCACTGTCACTGCTGTTGCTGATCACCGAGCTGTGGCTCGTGCTCAACGGCCACACCGACTCCCCGCAGAATCTTGCGGGCACCCCCGCCAGCATGGCGCTGCTGACGCTGCTTCTCGGCGCCCAGTTCAGCGGCGTCGTCGCCGGCTGGCGTCATACCCGTCCCGCCATTCTGCGCAGTCTGTTACCGTCCCTGGCACTGGTTTTGGTGACCATACTGGTGTGGCACCAGCAACGGCTGTACGAAGATCGCCGCTTGCAGGCCCAGATGCAGGAAGAGACGGAGCGATTGTCGGAGCAACTGAGCAACGAGGTGACGGCTCACCTTGAAGCAGTACGTCGCTTTGCCAGTTTCTGGAGCCTGCTCGACGTGCAACCTACCGCGACACAATGGCAGCGCCAGGCAGAACGTTACCATCGCGACTTTGCCTACTTCCTCAACATTGCCTACGTCGAACCCGACGGCACGATTCGCTACGTCTACCCCCGGGACGACGCCAATCTCGCCATCGTCGGGATCAATGCGCTGGACGTTAACCGCCCCTATATCGACGCCTTATCACGGGCGCTGCGCGAGGGTGAGGAGGGGCACACCGGCGTCGTGCCGTTGCTGCAGGGAATGCCGGGCATGATCTACTACCTTCCCATCATCAGTGACCGCACCCAGCAGGTCACCGGGACAGCCGCCATGGTGCTCAGCCTGCCGGTGCTGGCCGATCAGCTGTACGCCGCAACGCGCCTGAACCGGGAGCATAACCACATGCGCCTGGCCGTTGCTGACGATGTCATCCGTGACTGGCCGATAGCAGAGACACCCGGCCCCTGGACCCACGACAGCGTCATCGCCGTGGGGCGTCACGAACTGGTGGTGTCGCTCAGCGCCTCCTCGGCGTACCTGCTGGCCCAGCAGTCACGCCAGCCGGCCGCCAGCCTCAGCATTGGATTACTGCTGGCCTACCTGCTGTACATGGTGGTCTTCGGCCACCACCGCATGTCCGCGCAGCACACCAGCATGTTCCGCTCCAACGAGGAATTGCGTCGTGAAGTGCGCCACCGAACCCAGCTTCAGCGAGAGGTGGAATGGCTCGCCGGCCACGATGAGTTGACCCTGTTGCCGAACCGACGCTTATTTCTCACCACCCTGCAGCGTGAACGACAGCAGCGTCCCTTGGCGGTCCTGCTGTGTGATATCGACCACTTCAAGAGTATCAACGACCAGCTGGGCCATCAGGCCGGTGATGAGGCCCTGCGCCGCTTCGCCAGAGTCGGGGCCCTGGCGATACCGGCAGATGCCGTGCTGGCACGCTACGGGGGTGAGGAGTTCGTGGTTCTACTGGTCGGGGATGATGCCGACAACGCCCTGGAAATCGCCGAGACCCTGCGCCAGGCGGTGATGCATAGCGGCATAGAACATGCCGATGGCCGCCCCATGACGGTCAGCGTTGGCGTCGCGACCCACGACGACCAGACTCTGGTTCCCGAAGATCTGCTGCATCGCGCCGACGTCGCGCTCTATCGTGCCAAGCGCAATGGCCGCAATCGCATAGAGACCGACGCCTGACGTCCCGTTGATCGCGGCCTATGAAGACGACTGGCTTGACGAGGATCAAGCCGCCGCCGGTTAAACGGGGGTTAGAGAGACACGAGGACATTAGGTTGCTTACCATTGGCGCATGACCGCTGAAATTTGCCGATATAAGCACATCTGCCAATACGGGAAAGGTCAGCAAGCCGCGCTGACAAGCAGCATCTGACATGTCTTCCCGGAGCCACATCATGCAACCCCTGCGGATTCCGCTGACGTTCGTCGCTCTGGCGCTGTCTGCAGCAGGACTGTGGGCAACGCTGGTAGTGTCAGACACGGCCTTCGGCGCCTCATCGACCGGCACCGCCCTTTGCCTGGCGCTGTTGATCGGCCTGGGCCAACTCGCCTGGTACCGCCAGCGACTATGGCTCAGCCAATGCCTGCTGGTGCCCCCTCTGGTGATAATGCTGGTGGTGCTGGCGAGCTACCTGCTGCCCGTGCCGTGGCTATCCGCTCCCCTCCTCGACCAACCATTGGCGCTCACCAGCTCGCCGCCACGTTGGGGCTTTAGCCCACCCAGCCTGCTGGATACCCTGCTGCTGACCTGTTTGAACCTCAGTCTGCTGCTGCGCACGCGGGCAAGTCTCGGTACGCCGCTCATGCATGCCCTGGCCGCGTTGGTCTGGGCGATGCTGGCCTACCTGCAATGGTGGCCTGGGACGATGATCCCCCTCGCGCCCATGGCCGGACCATGGTTCCTGGCCGTCGCTGCGCTGCTGCTGGTCACCCAGTTTCTCACCGTCGTCACCGGATGGCGCCACACCCTACCCAGCATTATGCGTGGCCTAGGACCCGCCTTTCTGATCGCCAGCGCCGCCATGGGGGTGTGGTATCTGCAGGAAAGCGAGGCCAATCACCAACTGATGGACAGGGCCCAGCGCGAGTCGGATCGCCTTGCCCAGCAGATCACCTCTCGGATCAATGAGAAACTGCTGGCCGTGCGTCGCCTGCGCCTGGATTGGGAACTCGACGGAGCGCTGCCGGACCCACTGCGCTGGCAGGCCCAGACCCAAGCCTTTCTCGCTGACTTCCCCAACCTGGCCTTCATCGCCTTGGCAGGCCCAGAGGGCAGGTTGAGACGGTTTCAGTCCGCACGTCACACCGGCCTGGATCGCGACGCCGCCCGCCATCTCGGCCTGCTGATGCCAGACGCGCAAGACACCGCAACATCCCCCCGTGAGAGCGCCTCTTCCGTGCTGACATTGCCGGACGGGGCACGCGGCATTATCAGCTTCCTGCCGGTCAGATCGTCCGCCAGCCACCAGCGAATGGGCACGATCTGGCTGGCCTTCGATCTGGACCGGCTGACCACCCAAGCCATGCCTGCCAAGGCGCGCGACGGCCGTGTCTGGCAGGCCACACTGTGGGCGGGCAAGCGTCCGGTGTGGCGTCTTCCCGGCCCCGATATAGAGGGCCCCTGGTCGGTCAGCAGCGACATGACACTGTTGACGCACCCCCTGCGCCTGGAGGTTCGCCCCAGCCACGCCCTGCTCAGCCAACTCAAGCTGCACTACCCGGCTGCCTCACTGTGCGCCGGTTTCATTGTGGCCTGGCTGCTGTATCAGCTGCTCTACAGCCGTCACCAGCAGCGTCAACAGCACCACCAGATCGCCGACACCAACATTGAGCTACGTCGCGAGATGCGTCGCCGTTCGCGACTGCAGAAAAACATCGAATGGCTGGCAGACCATGACGACCTGACAGGACTGTTGAATCGCCGCAAGTTTCTGGCGAGCTTGCCGAAAAGCGCCTCACAGCAGCCGCTGAGCTTACTGCTGTGCGACCTGGATCACTTCAAGAGCATCAACGACCAGCAAGGCCACCAGGCGGGTGATCGGGCGCTCAAGCGATTCGCCGAGACCGTTCGTAGACGACTGCCCGAGGGCGGACTCGCCGCCCGCTACGGGGGGGAAGAGTTCGTCATCTACCTTCCTCAGGGCGACGCTGCGAAGGCCAGAGAGTGGGCCGAGTCGCTGCGTGAAGCGGTTCAGTCCAGCGGCATACAGCATGTCGATGGCCGCCCTCTGACCGTATGCATTGGCCTGATGACGCAGGCCCAAGGCCGCGTTGCGCCCAAGGATCTGTTGCACCAAGCGGATCTGGCGCTCTATCGGGCCAAGCGAAGGGGGCGCAACCGAGTGGAGGAAGCCTCAGCGGCCCCCGAGGGAGCTGTCGATAGCACAGGCCTTCACGCTGAGCCCGGTGGCTGACGCCAGCCGCTGACGGACTTGAGTTACCTGCCACCTGTCTCAGCTAGCGTCCTGCCCCTTGCGCTGTTCAGCCGCGGCGCTCCACGAAAAATGCCTTCAACAGTCGAGAGGCGCGACTGGCCAGGACACCGCCTTGCACCTCCACCCGGTGAAAGTGCCAAGGCTGGGCCAACAGATTTGCCTTGGACTCGACCATTCCCGAGCGTGGTTCACTGGCGCCATACACCAGGCGGCGAATGCGCGCGTGAATGATCGCGCCGCTGCACATCATGCAGGGTTCCAGCGTGACGTACAGCGTGCACCCTTCCAGACGATAATTGGACAACGTGACGCCTGCGTCTCTTAGCGCCTGGACCTCGGCATGGGCGCTCGGATCATGACGGGAAACGGGGGAGTTGAATCCTCGGCCGACGATGTTTCCCTCGGCATCCACCACGATCGCCCCCACCGGCACTTCTCCCGCGCGCCCCGCCTGTTCGGCCAGCTCAAGCGCTCGGTGCATATAGAATTCATCACTGCGCAAGATGGGTCTCTCCCGTAAACTGGTCAACAAGCACTTTACTGATTTCTGATCGCCGCGGCGAAGAACACCTTGTCGCAGCGGTCATCGACAGGCCGGTTTCATGCCGGCTCATGGAGGATACGCGAATGTCCGACGCCTTGAAGGGCCTGGTTGACCTGCTGGGCCTGGAAATGCTGGAGGAGAACCTGTTCAGGGGCCGTAGCCAGGATCTGGGACTGCCTCAGCTGTTTGGTGGACAGGTGCTGGGGCAAGCCCTGTCCGCGGCCACTCAGACGGTCGATCCTGAGCGCCAAGTGCACTCGTTGCACGGTTACTTCCTGCGCCCGGGTGACGCTTCCATGCCGGTGGTCTATCAGGTCGACCGCGTGCGCGACGGCGGCAGCTTCACCACTCGTCGCATCACCGCTATTCAGAAAGGCCGCCCCATTTTCTTCTGCAGTGCGTCCTTCCACGGCCGTGAAGACGGCTTCGGCCATCAGGCCAGCATGCCCAGCCTCGATATCAGCGAACCGGACGCCAGCGATGCGATACTAAGGTTCCCCGGTCATCCCATCGAGTTTCGCCACGTCGAGGACAGCGCTGAGCCGGGACAGCCTGCGCGCAAGCGGCTGTGGTTCCGCCTGCGTGGCGAGCTTCCCGATGACGCCGCCCTTCACCGCTACCTGCTGGCGTACAGCTCGGACTTCAATCTGCTGACCACGTCGCTGGTTCCACACGGTATTCGCTTTGGCGATCCTTCACTGCAGATCGCCAGTCTCGATCACTCGCTCTGGTTCCATCAGGACGTCGTCGTCAACGATTGGCTATTGTACGACATGGACAGCCCTTGGGCAGGAGGAGCGCGAGGCCTCGCCCGCGGCAGCATCTACAACCGCAAGGGCGAGCTGGTGGCCTCCAGTGCCCAGGAAGGTCTGACACGGCTGCGCCAGGGGTCCTAGCGCCCACTCAGCACGAACAGCAAGGCTCTTGCTGTTCGTGCGAACCAGCGGCGGCTGAGCATGTCGACGCCTGTACCCGGCCTCTCGCTGCGGGGTCAGCCGTCGGAAGGAACGTCCTTCTGGTCTGACCGCTGGTTCATTGCGCGGATCTTGAGATTGAGCATCTCGACGGTGACCGAGAAGGCCATGGCGAAGTAAATGTAGCCTTTCGGAATATGGAAGCCGAGTCCCTCGGCCACCAACATGACGCCGATCAGAATGAGAAAGCTCAGTGCCAGCATCTTGATCGTCGGGTGACGATCAACAAACTCCCCTATGCCTTTGGCGGCCACCATCATCACACCCACGGCCGCCACTATCGCAATGACCATGACCGGAACATGGTCGACCATGCCCACTGCGGTGATGACGGAGTCCAGCGAAAACACAATGTCGATCACGGCAATCTGCGCCAGCACTGCCACCATGCTGGACGCCGCGGCCTTGGTCGCGGAGGTGTCGCCGGCGCCTTCCACCGCCGCATGAATCTCGTGAGTGCTCTTTGCCAGCAGGAACAGGCCACCCAGCAACAGCACCAGATCACGCCCCGATATCTCTACGTCCAGTATCGTGAACAGTGGTGCCGTCAAGCTCATCACCCAAGCCAGCGATAGCAAAAGCGCAATGCGTGCCCCCATCGCCAGTCCCAGCCCCAGCATCCTGGCGCGCTGGCGCTGATGCTCCGGCAGGCGTCCCACCAGTATCGAAATGAAGATGATATTGTCGATGCCGAGCACGATTTCTAGCGCCGTCAACGTGCCCAGCGCAATCCATGCCTCGGGTGATGCCACCCAGTCGAACATGCCTTCCCTCCCGCCAGAACATAGCCCAATGCGAAGGCAAGACGCCTTCCCGAGCACTATCAGCCACCTTCCGATTCAGCACAAGATGGTGAAGAAAAGAAGCCTAGGGAAGGAGAATGAGGGAACGAGGATGAGGGAATCAGAGCAAAGGAATGAGGGTGTGGGAGTGAGTGAAGAAAGATAGTGCACGCTGGATCCTGGCCAACGAAGCCTCTCTAAAGACATCGCCACCTCGCCGGCACTGGCCGACGAGGGAGACCTAACGCTTGGATGCACGAGCGTGCCGCAACGGCACGTCAGGGCTTCGCCCCAACCTCAAAAGAGCATTACGTGAGGCGATCAAGGATGGTGCACGAGCACTCATGCTCGCCTACGTCGTCGATCAACACGCGATAGCGGGGTAAGGGATCCTGGTGGTCGTCCGGGCTAAGGCCTGATGTATCAATGATGTCTGCCGTATTGCCGGACACGAGCTGGTCATCTGCGACCATCACGAGCTCGCGACGGATCCGCAGGGTGTCGCCGATATGCATGATGCTTTCCTTTCGGTGGAGAGTGGGAGGAAGCTCCCTCGCCCACGGGATGCCCGACACCGCCGTTCAAGGCAGTGTCGAGCGCAGACCGGGTGATGCTGAGGGAATCCCTACGACAGCTCGTCCATCCTGCGCCCACGACTACCGCCCCGACATAACCTGGGTTAACGTAACCGCAGGATTCATCTGCGTCACGATCACACCTCAAGGAGCCTTGCCGTGCCGTCCAAGGACAGCTGCATCGTCAGACACTTCCGTCATTACCGCAGCTTGAGCGAGCATGACCAACAGTTGGTGGAAGCGCTGGAAAAGTCCCCGCTGGACGTGACCGCGGGCTCGCAACTCTGGGAAGAGAGAGATCCCGCCAACGACTTCCTGACGCTGAGCGAAGGCTGGGCCTACTCCTATCGGCAGCTGGAAGATGGATCGCGCCAGATTCTCGAGGTTTACCTTCCCGGGGACGTGATCGGGCTAAGGGAGTACGCCTTTCATCAGCGCCTGACCGGCGTGCGCATGATCGAGGATGGAGTGGTCTGCCGCTTTCCCCACGACCGACTCGACGACATCTTTCGCCAGTCACCCAATCTGACCGCCATCCTGTTCGCCATGGCCAGCCGACAGCAGGTGCTGCTGACGGAACGCCTGGTCAACCTGTCGCGCCGCAGCGCTCGTCAGAAGCTCGCCCACTTCATCATGGAAATGTATGAACGCCTGGCCAAGACCGCAGGACGACAACAGGACCATGCACTGCGCCTGCCCCTGTCGCAGGAAATGCTGGCCGATGTGCTGGGCTTGAGCCCGGTTCACGTCAGCCGCACCTTTACTGCTCTGGACGAGGAAGGCCTTATCCATCGCAGCAGACATCGCCTGCTGCTGCCGGATCCGGCCGCCCTGGCTGACGCCGGACAGTTCGACAAGCGCTACCTGGCCGACAGCCTGTTCGCCGCGCACCGTTGACGCAGGTCGCTGACCGCGGTGGGGCCTGATCATCAGCGCCCCCTCGCTGCGGCTATCTTGTGCTGCCCTGCTTGCCCCTGTTTGCCCCTACCTGTCCGACCACGCCTTCGGCTCGTCCTCGCCCGTTCCTGCCCATAGTTGACGCAGGTTGCATGCAATTTCGTTCCAAAGTCTAACTTCAGACGCTGATGTTAGCCGCTACTCTTGGAATTGCATGCAATGTGAGAGAAGCGCCGTGACGTCTACCGACCACAGCACCGCCACGCCCGGCCCCACGGCCACTGCCCAGGTCCATGAGGCCATCAAGCAGCGAATTCTCGACGGGACCTATCGTCCCCTCCAGTTCGTCCGCGAGGCGGCGGTAGCCAGAGAGCTGGCGGTCAGTCGCACCCCAGTCAGAGAGGCGCTGCGCGAACTGGTGTCTGAAGGCTGGCTCGAGGCGATTCCCCATCAGGGCGCCAGGGTCAGCGAATGGACCGCAGACGATGCCCGGGAGGTCTTCGAGCTGCGCCTGGTCCTGGAGCCCATGGCCGTTGGCCTGGCGGCCAGGCGCATGGATCCCGCGACCATGACCCAACTGAAGGACCTGGCAACTCGCATGGAAGCGCTGACGGAGGGACCACTCGGCGGCGCGGAGCACAGTGAGCTTGCCTCGCTCAATCACTGCTTTCATCGGCTGTTGATTCAGGCCAGCGGCAATCAGCGACTGGCCCAGATGCTCGAGAGTGTCGTGCGAACCTCGATCATCCGCCGCAACTTCGCGAGCTACGACCGCGAGGCCCTGCATCGCAGCATGCAGCATCACCGGGAAATGCTGACCGCCATCGCGGCAGACAATGCCGCCTGGGCCGAGAACGTGATGCGAGCCCACCTGCTCGCCGCCCGCGAATTGCATACCACTATCGTCACGTCGCCTGACACGGCCAGGTAACGCGCCCCATTGAACCTCTACCTACGGACTCCGCCATGAAAGACCTCATCGCCAACCTGCCTCTCGATGACCTGAAGGTGCTGGAACTAGGACAGTTGATTGCCGGCCCGACCTGCGGCCAGATCCTGGCCGACTTCGGCGCCCAGGTGGTCAAGATCGAGCCACCGGGCAAGGGTGACGCCATGCGCCAATGGGGCCAGACCGACGCCAACGGCGAGCCGCTGTGGTGGAACGTGATCGCGCGCAACAAGCAGTCGCTCACGCTGGACCTGCGCAAGCCCGAAGGTCAGGCCCTGCTCAAGCGCCTGGCGGCAGAGGCCGACGTGCTGATCGAGAACTTCCGTCCAGGCACCATGGAGCGCTGGGGGCTCGACTACAACAGCCTGTCTGCGGATAACCCTGGATTGATCATGGTGCGGGTCACCGGCTTCGGTCAGGATGGCCCCTACGCCTCACGGGCAGGGTTTGCCGCTGTCTGCGAGGCCATGGGCGGACTGCGTTACATCAGCGGTTATCCCGATCGTCCGCCGGTCCGGGTAGGCATCTCGCTGGGGGACACCCTGGCCGGCGTCCAGGGCGCCATGGGCGCGCTGCTTGCCCTTCACCAGCGCGAGCGCAGCGGGCAGGGCCAGGTGGTGGACAGCGCCATCTTCGAAGCGGTAATGGCGATGATGGAAAGCTTGATACCTGATTACGCCAGGGCCGGTAAAATTCGCGAACGCGCCGGCAGCTTCCTGCCCAAGATTGCGCCGTCCAACGCCTACCCCGCCAGGGATGGACGTGACGTCATCATCGGCGCCAATCAGGACACCGTCTTCCGCAGGCTGTGCCAGGCCATGGGCCAGCCAGGACTGGCAGACCACCCCGACTACGTCGACCATCGTGCCAGAGGCGACAACCAGCAGGCCATCGATGCGCTGATCGCCGGTTGGACGTCCCGCCACGATGCCCAGCACATCGTCGACCTGCTGGCCGAGGCAGGTGTGCCCGCCGGTCTAGTGTATACCGCCAAGGACATGCTGGAGGACGAGCACATCCGTGAGCGCGGCTCCATCGTCGACGTGCCTGACCGCAACGGCCAACCGCTGCCCATGCAGAATGTCTTTCCTCGTCTGTCGGCGACTCCTGGCCAGGTCCGCCATGTTGGTCCCGCCCTGGGCGAGCACACCGACACCATATTGGGAGATTGGCTGTCGATGGCGTCAGGCGATATCGACCAGCTGCGTAGAGACGGGGTCATCTGAGGGAGCGCTGACGTCATCAGCCGAGCGGCGCAGGCATTTAAGCCGTGTTTCCCTAAGCCGCTGCTGCTCGTCAGTGCCGGCAACAGGCTACAACAACAACGAGGCCTCTGAATGGAACCCATCATCGTGCTGGCGCTACTGATTGCGCTGATTGCCTTTGGCATCCCGATCTTTCTTTCACTCGGGCTTGCTGGCCTCGCGGGCCTCTATATGGCCCGCGGCTCCATGGCGTTCTTCTTCGCCCCTTCATCACTGTTTGGTCAGCTCAATGCGTTCGAGCTGATTGCCTTGCCCCTGTTCATCCTCATGGGCAACCTGCTGGGGGCAACGCCAGTAGGCAGCCATCTGTTCCGCGCGGCCCTGGCGTGGCTGCATTGGCTCAGGGGCAGCCTGGCCATTTCATCGGTGGGCGCTTCTGCGGTCTTCGGTGCCGTGTCGGGTGTCAGTCTGGCGGGGGTGGCAGCGGTCGGCTCCATCGCCGTGCCCCAGATGCTCGAACGTGGCTACAGCCGTTCGTTAGCGGCTGGAGCGGTCGTCAGCGCTGGCGCCCTGGCCATGCTGATTCCACCGAGCGTTCCCTTCATCATCTATGGCGCCGTGGCCAGTGTGTCGGTCGCCGACCTGTTCATTGGCGGCATCGTGCCAGGCGTCGTACTGGCGCTGGCCCTGTCACTCTTCATCTTTGTGCGGGTAAGCCTCAGGCCTGCAGAGGCGCCCGCCGTCGAGCAGCGCTTCAGCTGGCGAGAACGCTGGTACAGTCTCGCCCATATCTGGCATGCCGCATTACTTGTGCTGGTCGTGCTGGGGTCGATCTACTCGGGATTGGCGACCCCGAGCGAAGCCGCGGGGATTGGTGCCTTTGGGGCCCTGCTCATCGCTGCGCTGGTGTTCCGCTGCCTGTCCTGGGCCTCCTTCGCCAGGATTCTCGCCAGTACGGCACGCATCAGTGGCGCCATTCTGCTGATTATCGGCTGCGCCAAGATCTTCGGCGACTATCTCAACATGGTCCGCGTGCCACAGCTATTGACCGAGTCACTGACGGTGTCTGGTCTGCCTGACTGGGCGATCATGCTGGCCATCATGCTGCTGCTGATCCTGCTCGGCATGATTGTCGATGCGGTGTCCCTGATCGTGGTGACCACCCCTGTGCTGCTGCCGCTGATTCAGGCCATGGGCTATGACCCGCTGTGGTTCGGCATCGTCATGGTGCTGAACCTGGAGATCGCGGTCATCACACCGCCGGTGGGCCTCAATCTTTACGCGCTCAGAGGCGTCTGCCCCGAGCTATCCGTCGAGGAAATCATCAAGAGTGCGCTGCCCTTTGTCGCGGTGCAGTTCATCGTGCTGATGCTGTTCGTCATGTTTCCCAGCATCAGCCTATGGCTACCCGGCCTGATGCACTGACCAGACAAGCCTCAACCAAGACTTCTGCCCAAGAGCCAAGCAACCGCTGAAGCAACGACAACGACAACGATAAGAGGACACGTTCCCATGACACTGACTCGCCGCCAACTGCTGAAGACCACCGCACTCGCCGGAGCCGGTACCGCACTGCTGGGGCCCCAGGCGCTCATGACACGGCGCGCCCAGGCCGCCACGACCTTCACCGGCGTCACCTATCTGCCACCGTCCTACAAGGCCTTGACCTACGGGTCGGCAGGATTCGTTGACTACCTGAGCAACAACGGGGGCGACGTCCTGGAGGTGGACTTCTATGATTCGGGCCAGCTGCTCAAGGCCGACGAGCAGCTTCCGGCGCTGCGCTCGCGCACGATCGATTTCATGTTTCATACCACCTCCTACATCACCCGCTCTCTCCCCATTCTTGGCATCACTGGCTTGCCCGGCGTCGTCGGGGAGCTGTACCGACACCCGGAGCGCCTTCGCCTTGGCAGCCCACTGTTCGAGCTGATCAACGAACAGCTGGCCAAGGAGAACCTTTACATGCTGTCCTCCGGCGGCGGAATTCTCGAGCCGGAATACATCTGGAGCACCCAGCAGCACGCCGTGCGTCAGCTAGAAGATATTCGTGGCAAGAAGGTGCGCGTCGTCAGTTTCGAGGCCACCTCAGCGCTGGAGGCCTACGATATCGGCGCCGTGCGGATTCCCTCTTCCGAAACGTATATGGCCTTGCAGCGCGGCACCGTGGATGCGGGGGTCTTCAACATTTCGACCATCATCGGGCGCAGCCTTCAGGAGCAGGTCGACGTGTGCTATCAGCTGCCCATCACCGGCTTTTCGGTCGCCCCTTTCATGCTGCGAGATCGCTGGGACGCGCTGAATAACGACAGCCGGAGCCTGCTGACTGACGCAGCACGGTGGTACGACGACAACTTCATCCACCACTGCAATGACGACATTTACCCCAATGACTACTGGCCCCAGGTGCGCGCCGAGAACGTCGAGGTCATCGCGCCCACCGAGGAGGACCTGGCGGCCTTCAACGAAACCACCCACAAGGTCTGGGATCACTGGAAAGGCGAGGTGGGTGAAGACATCGGAGAACGCGCCATTCAGCTGGCGCTGGGGCAGTCGTGAGCGCCTGGGGTCATCGGAAGGAGAACACATGAACACACTTGCTCTGACATTGGTTCGTCTGGGCTGGGACAGGGTACTCACCTTGCTGCGGGCGGCATCCATGCTGGTGCTGGTCTTCATGATGGTGTCCATCTGCTACGACACCCTGATGCGCTACGCCTTCGCCGCCCCCACTCACTGGAGCCTGGAGATCAACTCCTTCCTGCTGGTCTATCTGGCCGTCATGGGCGCCGCCGAGGCCCAGCGCTTCGATGCCCACATACGCATCACCTTCTTCAAGGACAAGCTGCCCCAAGCGGTTCGCCGCTGGCTGGAGGTCCTTACGGGTCTTGCGGGGGTCATCTTCTGCGCCATTCTTGCCTGGCGTGGTGGGCTGATGGCGTATCAAGCCTTCGAATACGGCGAGCGGGTCTCAAGCTCTCTCGGCACGCCCATGGTACTGCCCTACGCCTTGCTCCCCATCGGCTTCACCGCGCTGGGGCTGCAGTTTCTGATCGACACGCTGGCCAGCATGGGTCGCGGCGGACCACTGCCGCCTCCCGATCAACCGGTCGCTGACCAGCCATCCCCTTCTGCCCTTGAACACCCTGGAGAATCGTCATGACTGCTACACCCGCCGCTGTCGAACTGGTCGAAGTCGCGCCCCGCGATGGCTTCCAATCGATTGCCGAACCCTTGCCCACCGAGCGCAAGATTCAGGTGATCCAGGCGCTGCTCGATGCGGGCATCACGCGCATGGAAATCGGCTCCTTCGTGAGTCCTCGCGCCATTCCTCAGATGGCAGATACCAGCGAATTGATTCACGCCTTCGCGCATCGCAAGGACGTGCGCTTCTCCGCCCTGGTGCCCAACCTCAAGGGCGCGGAACTGGCCCTGGCCCATGACCTGGATGAACTGGTCTACGTGGTGTCGGTGTCAGAGGCGCACAACCTCAACAACGTGCGCCAATCGGTGGAGCAATCCCTTGAGGGGCTTTCCCGGGTGGTCGAGGCGCTGCGGGCCAAGGGCAATACTACGCTGCGCCTGGGTCTGGGCACCTGCTTCGACTGCCCCTTCGACGGCACGATCCGCTGGCAACAGGTGGATGACGTGCTGGAGCGTGCGCTAGCGATCATTGGCGATGTGCCGCTGGAGGTCGCGCTGTGTGACACCACAGGGCGGGCATCGCCCTACCAGGTGGCGGACCACTTCGCCCGGCTGACGGAGCGTCACCGCTCCTCGACCCTGGCCTGGGCCTTCCATGGCCACGATACCTTTGGCATGGGCGTTGCCAACGCGCTGGCCGCGGTGGCTCAGGGCGCCACCGCACTGGACGCGGCCAGCGGTGGGCTGGGAGGCTGTCCTTTCGCCCCTGGAGCCACCGGCAACACCGCCAGCGAGGATCTGGTCTATGCCCTTCAGGGCGGCGGTCTGGTCAGCGAAATTGATCTGCCGCGCCTGCTGCACGCCGCCGACTTGATCGCCGCCCTGCCAGGGGGCAAGACAGAAAGCCACCTGCGGCGTGTCCCGCGGGATACCCTGAACAGGCCAGCCTCAGCCCCGGCTAGCCCATCGACTAGATAAAGCGCCAGCGCTTGAGCACGACCATCTCGACCGCGACAAGCACGACCATGAAGATGCAGAACAGCGCGAAGGCCAGCGGGCTATCGACACCGGGCATGCCGCCAATATTGACCCCAAGCAGCCCGGTGAGAAAGCTGATGGGCAGGAACACGCCGGAGATGATCGAGAGCAGATAGGTGTTGCGATTGACCTTCTCGGTGTGCTGATGAGCCTGGTACTGCTGCACCATCCCCACATGCTCGAGATAGAAATCCACCGACTCGTTGATGCGCTGAATGGTGTCTCGTCCATTGGCCAGGTCAAAGCGATCGTCGCCCAGCAATGGCGGCAGGTTGTCGATCATGGCCTCCAGGGCATAACGCTGGGGCTTGAGGAATCGTCTCAGCTTGATCAGGCGTTTATTGAGCGCCATCAGCACACTATTGTCGGTCTCGCGTGCTTCTTCCTGTGACGCGATGATGGCATCGAAGGGCTCGACAAAATCTTCGATCCGCTGGTGAAGCTTCTCGATGATCTCCACCACCACCGCTCCTAGATCGTCCGGGCCGGTGCCCTGCTCCAGGTCGTGGCGAATGTCGGCGATGGCGCGCGAGGGCAATTTGCGGGTCGAGATCAGCACCCCATTGTAGTGCAGGATGCGAATACTGAGCATGTCATCCGGCTGCTCGCCTGCGTTGAGATTGACGCCCCGCAAGATCAACAGAAAGTTGCCATCGCCCAGTGACTCAAAGCGTGGTCGTGTGTCCTCGGCCAGGACACCGTCAATTGCGGACTCCGGGATGCCGGCCTGTTCCAGCCGGTGATACGTCTCCTCGACATCGCGCTGAAAGTGGTACCAGGCGCCCACTTCGAGGGGGCCTGGTGCGGGCTCAGGCAGCTGGCGCCGCCCATGGGTGAACGACCAGGCATCGATAAAGAATGGCGCTGTCATCATGGCTCCATCATGGTTCAACACAACATCGGCGATAGGGCTGGCGATAGGGTTTGCGATAGTACTGGAGATAGGGCTTGCGATAGTACCGGCGATAGAACGGCTACAACACGGTAAGGCTCAACTCCGATATGCGCGCTGGCTGGCCGTAGAGGTAGCCCTGGAAACGATGGCAGCCATGCTGAATCAACCAGTCACGTTGCTCAAGGGTTTCCACCCCCTCGGCGATCACATCGAGCCCGAGACTGCGCGCCAGGGCAATGGTACTGGCCACGATGGCCGAGCTGGTGGCGTTGTCGAGGACATCGCGCACGAACGACTGATCCACCTTCAATTCGTCCAGGGGCAGGCGCTTCAGGTAGGCCAGCGATGAGTAACCGGTGCCAAAGTCATCCAGCGCAAAGGTCACGCCCAGTGCCTTGAGCTGCCTCATGGTGCGCTCGACGCCGTCACGGTCCCCGACAAACAATGTCTCGGTCACTTCGAACTTGAGCCGCTCGGCAGGCGCCCTGGTACGGGCCAGGATGTCGCTGACCCTGGCCACAAAGCCCGGATCCTGAAACTGCCTGGGGCTGACATTGACCGACACGCTGGGACACGGCGCCTTCTTTCCTGCATCGGCGCCCCTCGTTCTCGCATCTTTCGTGACTGCCGCGCTCGTTATCTCCCCGGGCTCTGTCCCCGCTGGCTGCGCCGCGATATCGCCCTGTGCCTGTTGCCAGGACACCAGAGTCAAGCAGGCCTGCTCGATCACCCAGAGCCCGAGCTCCTGGATCAGTGGGCGTTCCTCGGCCAGGGGAATGAACTCGGCAGGGGGAACCATCCCGCGCTGAGGATGCTGCCACCTTAACAGTGCCTCGACTCCGGTCACGCGGTCGTGCTCGTCGACCTGCTTCTGATAGGCCAGGTAGAGCTCTCCACGGCCGATCGCTCCGACCAGGTCTTCGTAGAGCTGGGCGCGTTGCTGCATCCGCTGCTGCATGCCTGGGTCGAAGAAGCACACTGGTGTCACGGCGCGTGACTTGGCGTGGAAGAGTGCCATGTCAGCCTGTTGCATCTGGCGCTCTTTGGACACCTCATCACGGAACGGGCTGATGCCGACCCGTGCGGTCAGGGTCATGGGGCGTCCCTCGACCCATATTGGCGTTTCCAGTGTCGACAGTAGCTTGCTGGCGATAACCTCAGACAGGCGGATGGCGGTTTCCTGCTCGGCCCCCAGATGACTCGCCACCACGACAAACTCATCCGCGCTGAAGCGAGCTAGCGTGTCCCCTTCCCGCAGCACCGCCTTGAAGCGCTTGGCGGCCTCGCGGAGCAGGGCATCGCCCCCTCGGTGACCCAGGATATCGTTGACCTGCTTGAAGTTATCCAGATCGACGATCAGCAGAGCACCGTAGTGATTTTCGCGACGACTTAACGCCAACGCCTCTTCCAGGCGATCGAGCAGCAGGCGTCGATTCGCAAGGCCAGTAAGAGGGTCAAAAAAGGCCAGCTTGTGAATCTCTTCTTCGGCGGCCTTGCGTTCGGTGATGTCACTAAGGGTCGCCACATAGTTGCGCACACACCCCTGATCGTCATGCACGCTACTGATGGTCAGCCATTGCGGGTAGATCTCACCGCTCTTGCGGCGATTCCATATCTCCCCCTGCCACACCCCGTACTCTCTTATCTGGCACCACATCTCACGATAAAAATGCTCATCGTGTCGTCCTGAACGCAGAATGCCGGGACGCTGGCCTCTCATGTCTATCTCGGTGTAACCGGTGATCTCGGTGAACGTCTGGTTAACGTTGAGAATCACGCCATCTGCATCCGTGATCATCATCCCCAGGTGGGTCTCGAAGGCCACCGCGGCAATGCTCATGCGTGCCTGCAGCAGGCGATCCTCAGTGACATCACGCACCACCATCATGGTCCCATCGTGCCCCCCACTGCCGCTGAACAGCGGGCTGATCAGCGCGCTGAACTCATGGCGCTCACCGTTGAGGGTCAGGCTGTAGTCGAGCCGATGAGCATCGCCACTATCGATCCTCGAGGCGAGAGTATTGCGAAGTCGTGCCGCAATATCCTGAGGGAGAACATCCGTATAGTGGCGTCCGATCAGCTGCTCGACAGGGGCTATCAACAGCCCCTCATCACCGGCATGAACGAAGGTGAAGACCCCTCTTCCATCCAGCACCATCACCACATCCTGCATGGACTTGATCAACGCCTGCAGGCGGTTTTCTCGCCGGTGTGCCGCCTGCTCTGCCCGCTGACGCTCGATCACCTCTCCGCGCAGTTCGGCCTGGATACGCCACTGGGCCAACATGTGACGCAGCAGCCACCCGCCACTCAGGGCCAGCAACGCCGCCAACGCCAGCAGGGACCACAGGCGCTGGTACCAGCCCGCCAAGGCGTCTTCCTCCGTCTGCCCCAACACCAGCCACAGCGGCATGCCGTTGACCCGGCGTGCCAAAAAGAAGCGCGCCTGGCCATCCAGATGAGACACTTCACGGAAGCGCAGGGTGTCGGGGGTGTTCGTCGTCAACAGCGGCGCTTCCACCCGGGGGACCACCTCACCCGTCGCCAGTGCGACATGGGGTACGCGAACCAGCAGGCGGGAGGCGCTATCGACCAGTGCAATGCTCTCCCCATCCACCAGTCCCAGGCCTGCGATAAGCTCGGCCAGCGGCTGAGGATCCACCAGCGCCAGAGCCACGTGTTGCGATGATGTCGGAGAGGCGCTGCGCTGTGCCACGGTCACCCGGTAGCCATCGGCGCGCTCCGGCCTGTGCAAGGGAGAGATCAAGGTGTCCCCAGGCGCCAGCGCTGCCAGGTATTGATGAAAGCTATCGAGGGGAAGCCATCCATTGGCCAGCGCTGACTCTTGAGGTACGGACAGCGGGGCCATCATCAGACGATCAACCAGGGGGACTTGCGCTGCCCGCTCGGCCAGCAAGGCATCTCGAGAGTAGCCTGCATCCACACCGTCGAGAGCATCATCGAGGGCGAGAATTCCAGATAGCGTGCTGGATACCGTGTCGAAGGCGCCACCGACAAGGGCCTCCACCACACTCGCACGTGCCAGCAGACGCTGGTCGATCCGTTCGAGCTCGCTTAGGTATTGCGCTCGCAGGGAACCCGCCAGCGTCACCACCAGGGCCACCAGGGCAACGCCGTAAATCGTGAGGGCGAGACGCCGCCGCTGCCCCTGGGACGGCATTGATCGGGGCTCAGGCTCAGGATGGCGCTCTGCTGTAGCACGCCCCCCTGTCACCAACGCCACCAGCGGGCGACACCCCGTCCGCCAGAGCGCTCACGCCGTTGTTGGTACAGGTCATGAGCACTCTCAGGAGCCTTCATGGGATAGGTCATCTCCACAGACGGTTGAAATAGCTGTCCAGTATCACACGAATGGTAGCCAAGACGTTGACTTGACGCACATATGGCGAAGCTATCAGCTAAGAAAACCCAAGAAAACCGCTACAGCAAACGAAGACTATTCCCCCAAAAATCCTCCTGCCTGGCGCTGCCACAGCGAGGCGTACAGCCCATCCTGGGCCAGCAAGCTGTGGTGATCCCCCATTTCAACAATGCGCCCCCTGTCGATCACCACGAGTCGATCCAGCATCGCAATGGTGGACAGGCGATGCGCAATCGCAATCACCGTCTTGCCTTCCATCAAGGTGTAGAGCTGTTCCTGAATCGCCGACTCCACCTCTGAATCCAACGCGGAGGTGGCCTCGTCCAGCACCAGAATGGGAGCATCCTTCAGCAGCACCCGGGCGATGGCAATTCGCTGGCGCTGGCCGCCAGACAGCGTCACTCCACGCTCTCCCACTTGCGCATCGAGCCCACGCCGTCCCTGCGGATCGATCAGCTCATCAAGGAACTCATGCACATGCGCCTGACGCAGTGCCTGCCACAGGCGTTCCTCGCTACATGGCTGGCTGCCATACAGCACGTTTTCGCGCAACGACCGATGCAGTAACGAGGTGTCCTGGGTCACCATGCCAATCTGCTGACGCAGTGACGACTGACTGACGCCGGCAATGTCCTGATCGTCCACCAGGATTCGTCCATCCTGGACATCGTGAAATCGCAACAGCAGCGATGCCAGCGTCGACTTGCCCGCACCCGAACGACCGATGATGCCGACTCTCTCACCCGGAGCGATCTGCAGCTCGAAGCCATCGAATACCTTGCGTCCAGGCAGCTGTCCCCGCGCATAGCCAAAGGTGATGTGGTCGAACACAATCTTGCCTCGAGACACCACAAGCCGGGGAGCGCCAGGCTGGTCTTGCACCTCAGGGACCTTCGACAGGGTGTTGATGCCGTCCTGCACGGTACCGATGTTCTCGAACAGGCCTGCCACTTCCCACAGAATCCAATCCGACATGGAGCGCACTCGCATGACCAGGCCAATGGCGACGGCGGTCACCCCAAGCGATACCCATTCGTGGTACCAGGCCAGCACCACCAGCGCGGCCATGGCCACCAGCAGCAAGGTGTTGAGCATCGTCAGCGCTACCGACAGTCCCGTCGCCAACCGCATCTGCCGATGCACGGTGCCCATGAAGCCATCCATGGCCTCCCGAGCGTAGGCCTGTTCAGCACCGTCATCGGCAAACAGCTTGATGGTCTGGATGTTGCTGTAGCTGTCCACGACCCGCCCCGTCATCACCGCCCGGGCGTCGGCCTGGGCCATCGACACCCGACGCAACCGCGGAATGAACCAGCGCATCAACCCCAGGTAGCCTCCCAGCCACACCAGCAGCGGCACCATCAGCCAGGGTTCTGCGCTGCCCAGCACCACCAGTGCGCCAGTGAAATAGACCAGCACATACACCAGCATGTCGAGTAGCTTGGTCACCGTCTCGCGCATGGCCAGGGCAGTCTGCATGACCTTCTGGGACACCCTTCCCGCGAACTCGTCATGAAAGAACGACAGGCTCTGGTTCAACATCAAGCGGTGAGATAGCCAGCGCCCCAGCATCGGATAGTTGCCGAAAATGCCTTGATGGGTGATCAGAGACAGCACCAGTACCAGCAGCGGCAACCCCACCAACACCGCCACCCCCAACCCCACCAGCGCCATCAGGTGGGTATCGACAAAGCGGGTTCGATCCGCCTCGGCCAGCCAGTCCACCAGCTCGCCCATGGCGGTGAAGAACACCACCTCGGCGGCAGATACGAGGGCCGTGACCAGCGCCATGGAAAGCAGCAGCCCGGCAAAGGGCCGCGAGTAGTGCAGGATAAAGGGCCAAAGCTGGGGCGTCGGCACCGATTCGGGCTGATCCGGGTAGGGATCGACCAGCCGTTCAAAGAAGCTCAGCATGTTGTGCTCTCAAGCGCATTGGCGCGCCAGTCTAGCGCTGAATGTGGTGCATCGGCACCCATGTCCCCAGCAGCAGGCCAGGCCTACCGCTGGACCAATGTCATGTCGTGATTTGTCAGGCGCACCGCCCCTCGCTCGGTGACTCGCACGGTGTTGCTCAGGCCGATACCAAATTGGCCGGGAACACGCAGGCACAGGGGCAAGTGAAAAACCATGTTGCGCTCGAATCGAGTCGTCTGGCCCGGAGCGAGGTAACCGGTTCCCTCCACCCAGCTAGGCGGAAACTGGGCTCCGACCGAGTATCCGTAGACCCCGGAATGAAAGAAGCTGTCGCGCTGCGGCGCCAGCAGCTGATCGGCCACGTTGGCGGCTTCCTCGAACCGGCGTCCTGGCACCATGGCCTTGCACAGCTCGGACTCCATGACGGCACAGAGCTCGGCTGCGCGCTGCATCTCGTCGGTGACGCTACCGATCACCACGGTGCGCATGATGGGGGCGGTATAGCGGCGCCAGACCGCGCCAAACTCCAGAAAGACCACATCCCCCTGGTGAACGGGGTGACGCTGATGGTTGACATGAATCGTGCCGCTGCGCGGGCCAGTGGTCACGATAGGCGCCAGGCTGAAAAACTCGCTGCCAGCCTCCAGCATGGCCTGGGCGCCAGCGGCGGCGATGTGATTATCGCTGATGCCCGGCTCGACCGACTCAATGGCTCGTTCCAGTCCCTCGGCCGTCATCGCGGCGCTGCGCACGAGGCAATCGATCTCGGCGTCGCTCTTGACCAATCTTAGCGTGGCCATCAAGGGTCCTGCTGCGTGCTGGAAACGATCACCTCCCAAGCGACCTTGAAGGTGCTGCATCACACTGTGTCGAAGACCAGGGTTATGGCCATCCACCCCGATGGCGCGACACTCTGACAGCACCTGCGCCAGCGGGTCGATGATCTCCTCGGGCGCCTCCCAGCGATAGCCGACAATCTCGTCGACCCGCGCGGTCACCACGGCGGGCCCGGTTTCGATCGAGGCCACCTGCAACATGGTGCGCCGAGTCGTGACCACCAGCGCGGCATGTACCGACACTTCAAAGGTGTGGTACCCGCACAGATAGAAGATATCCGATGGCTGACACAGCAGCAGCGCATCCAGTCCCTGACGCTGCATCGCATCGCGGGTCCGGGCCAGCCGTCGATCAAACTCTTCAGCGGCAAAGGGAAGCTCGGCACCGGCCAGGCGTTCCGTTAACGCATGGCGATAGGCAAGATGATCCATAAGCGCTCTCCTTGGTCAGTATCCCCAGTTTAGACAGCTCATGCCTTATGCTTGGGCGACCCGGGCCAGTCACTCGCCAGGGGAATAAGCCCTCTCGGCGGGAAATAAGGCTTCTCGCCAGGGGGCAGACTCTCGTAGAATTCTGTGTTCGTGTTGTCACGTCACAGGAATACGCAATGGGTAGGGCCTTTCAGAACCGCAAGGAATCCATGGCCAAGACGGCCGCCGCCAAGACCAAGGTCTACAGCAAGTATGGGCGCGAGATCTACGTCTGCGCCAAGGCCGGGGGGCCTGACCCCACCGCCAACTTGTCGCTGCGCAGTCTGCTGGACCGCGCCAAGAAAGATCAGGTACCCGGCCACGTCATCGAGCGCGCGCTCGAGAAGGCCTCCGGAGTGGGTGGTGAGGACTACTCCAGCGCGCGCTACGAAGGCTTCGGCCCCGGCAATGCCATGGTCATTGTCGAGTGTCTGACCGATAACCCCAACCGCACCTTCGGCGACGTGCGCGCCTGCTTTACCAAGACCAAAAGCAAAATCGGCACTCCCGGCAGCGTCAGCCACATGTTTGACCATCTGGCGATCCTGTCCTACGCCGGCGAAGACGAAGAAGCGGCGCTGGAAGCCCTGATGGAAGCTGACGTGGACGTCACTGACATCGAGAACGAAAACGGCGTGATCACCGTCTTCGCTCCGCCGACCGAATACGCCAAGGCTCGCCAGGCACTGCGCGATACCGTGGGCGCGGCAGAATTTGAGGTGGACGAGATCCAGTTCCTGCCTCAGGCGACTACCCCGCTGGAAGGGGACGACGTGGCCCTGTTCGAGAAGCTTCTCGACATGCTCAACGATCTCGACGACGTACAGAACGTGTATCACAGCGCTGAATTGGCGTGAGTGCGTAGCACTATTCATCTACCGGAACTGCTACATTGGATGTAGCAACCTGTAGCCGGGTGTCCGGCGGGAGCCTGCTTTCAGGCACGCTCTTCGCCCCACCCTGATGGTCAAGCACGTCGTCTGACGAGACGTCGAGACTCCCCTTACCGAATGCGAGGCTCCCGTGCATGGACCGACACTCGATTCTCGCCCAGACGGCACTCCAGCGCCCGGCCTCCATCCGCCATCGACGCCTGCGCAAGCACCTGCTGACGCGCTGGGCCAGCCTGATGGGGGCTGGCGTTCACTTCCTGTTTATTCCGCTGTTCTGGTGGCTGGGCTATCCCGCGCTGGCACTGACCAACATCGTCAGCGTCGGCATGTGGCTGGGCGCCTATCTGGCCAACGAGCGGGGCGAACAGGATCGCGCTGTCTATCTGATCATCGCGGAGGCCTATTGCCACGCTATCATCGCCACGCTTGTGCTCGGCACCACAGCGGGCTTCCACTTCTACCTGCTGACCCTGGCCTGCTGGGCCGCGGTCACCCACTCGGTGAGGTGGGTATCGCTGCTGCTGGGGCTGATGGGGATGGTCATCTTCCTCTTCCTCGAATTTCCGATCGCCCAGCTGTTTCCCGTCGAGCAGGCAGCGCCCTTCCCGCTGATTCTGGCGACGCTGAATCTGGCGATCGCGCTGTTCACCATGATCGGCTTTGCCATGCTGGCAAGACACGTCTATGAAACGCAGGAAGAAAACCTGACCAGCATGGCCACCCGAGACGCGCTGACCGGTCTTCACAACCGCCGCTACGCGGGGGAATACCTGCGTCAGCTGGCCAGTGACCGCAGGGAAGGCAAGGGCATCCCCTACAGTCTTGCCTTGATCGACATCGACCACTTCAAACTGATCAATGACAAGCATGGTCATCGTGTGGGCGACCAGTGCCTGATCCAGCTGTCGGACCTGCTGTTGCGTCATTTTCGACGCTCCGACGTACTATGCCGCTGGGGAGGCGAAGAGTTTCTGCTGATCTTCCCCGGCGCTGACCTTGGCGAAATACTGCCGGTACTGGAGAGCTTCAGAAAGCGACTGCACAGCTTGCCGATCATGCACAATGGCGATGTGATCTCGCTCACGGTCAGCGCTGGGGTGACCAGCCATTCTCCCGGCGTCAGCTACGATGCGCTGATCAACCATGCGGACAGACTGCTGTACCGTGCCAAGGCCGAAGGCCGAGATTGCATCGTCAGCGACCGCGCGGATGTCAGCACGACGACCGCCTGATAGCGCCTTGAAGGGACTGAGCTAAGCCGGGCCAGCCTAAGTCAAGCTAGCCCAGCCCAGTTCACATCAGCCCAGCCCACTTCACATCAGCCCAGGCCAGTTCACATCCGTTCAGGCCAGCTCAGGTCAGATGCACGACCTCGAAGCGCGCCAGGGTCGCGCCCTGGTCTCCCAGCAGAAACAGCTCGTCACCCAGTATTCGATAGCGACTAGTCGCTTGCAGCGCTTCCAGCAACTCCTGTTCCTGGATCATCGTCTCTTGAGCGCAGGCCATTTTCGTCGTACCGAGCGGAGATAGCGCCAACGAGTCCGCTTCTACCTGGTAGCGGCCCATCAAGCGGTTGCAGCCGGTAAAGCCGGCGACGCGCCCCTCCTTTTCATGCAATACAAGATGCGTTTCACCGGTCAGCGGCGACTTGCCCGCCAGTTCGACCAGCTTCCAGTAGCGCCCTTCCAGCGGCTCTGACAGCACGGTCTCCAGGCGTTCCAGGCGGGCTCCCTGTTCACCCGCTTGATCCCCCTGGCCAAGCCAGCCGCCATTGGCGCCCATCCGCCACTCGTCAAACGGCTGAGGGACTGCCCCCATCAGTGCCAGACGACTCGCCTCGATCTCATAGTCGCCGCGGTAGCGCCGGTCAGGCTGTTCCCCCGGCCCCAGGTGACGCTCCTTGAGCAGGAAGCGGCCAGCACCATCCAGGGACAGCTCGAGTCGTATGCCACGACAGTCATCGCAGGGTAGTTCTCCCAGGTAGGTGCCCAGGTAGGTGGCCGGCAGCGCCAGAGGCGCCTGTCCCTCTGACGGCTCGGCCATCTCGTTGTCTTGCTTGTCCGTTGCTGCACTCGCTCCACCCGGCACCAGCAGCGCCATCGACAGCACCGCCGCCGCCACCATCAGAAACGCAGCGCCGGGCGCTGATGGCCGAGGTAACATAGAGACATCTTTCATGCCGGTTCCTTGGATTATTGAACAACGTGACACCCGCTAGCTTCGACCCGCACCACCACCAGGGTTCCCTGAAAAGAATGGCATAGTGCGACAGGTCATGGGGAAGGCGGTATGTTCAGGGCGTGTCGCCGGCACTGACAGCAGACGCATTGAGTACCACGCGATCGCGCCCGGCGTACTTGCCACGGTACAGCGCCTGATCGGCACGTCGCAGCAGGTCACTGGCCGACTCTCCCCGCTGGCGTCGCGCCACACCCAGGGTGCAGGTCAACAGCACCGACTCGCCGCTATGCAGCAGCAGCGGTGTCGAGGCCAACCCATGGCGGATTCGCTCGGCCACTTCCATTGCCTGGTGCTCATCACGCTCCTTGAGCAGGATGACAAATTCTTCACCACCGTAGCGGCAGACAGGATCCACATCACGCACCACGTCCTCTATGACCTTTCCCAGGTGCTGCAGGGCGCGGTCCCCCTCGGCATGCCCCCAGCCATCATTGAAGCGTTTGAAGTTATCGATATCCAACATGATCAGTGACAGCGGGTGCTCACTCGCCTCGGCCTGAGCGATGGCTGCGGGCAGTGCTTCATCGAGATAACGCCGGTTGTGCACGCCGGTCAGCCCGTCCAGATAGCTCATGCCATGCAGCCGCGCCTTCTCTTCCAGCAATGTTTCGCGCTCGTGCTGCAGCAAGCTGATGCGATCGGCCAGGGCCAACGACAGCAAGATGGCTTCAAGCCCGGAACCCATTTGAAAACCGTGTAACGTCCAGACGTTATGGGGAATGATCCCATAGGTGACCAGCAGTAATAGCGAGACCCCCACCACCAGCACCGACCACGCCATCAGCAGCCACTGGGCTGGGCGAAACCCTCGCCACAGGCCTCGTAGTGATGACACCAGAAAGGCCGCCAGTACCAGTGTTCCCAGCACCGAGTAGATCACCACCGTCAAGAAGCTGGGTAGAAGCCAGGCCACCGCTATCGCCGCACACAACGGCCAGCATAACCAACGCATCAGCCTGTCCACCCAAGGGTCCTGATAGGGCGTGCGCAAGAAGCGACGACAGAATTGGATACCGAAAATGCTGATCACCGACAGGGAGGACAGCAGCAGCGCCTCGTTGAGGCGAGCGCCCATGTGGGGAAAGAGCATCATCAGCAGGCCATTCTGGGTCAGGAAGTAAAGCCCGGACCCGCTGAGAAACCCTAAGTACCACAGATAATTACCGTCGCGCAGACTGAACAGCAAGAGGCTATTGTAGGCAGCGAGACCGGCAATCAGGCCGAAGTACAGCCCCTGGCCCAACAGCAGCTGACGCCAGTGATGATGCAGTTGGGCGTCATCGAGCACGGTAAGGTCAAAGCGGATTGCCTGATTGGTCACCACCTTGAGCAAGTACTCGCTCACTCCGTCAGGCAGCACAAACTGGGGAAGCGCTGCAGCGATACCCTCATTGTCGGCGAAATGTGCCGCCCTACGAACGGGACGGCAATCGTTCGCGGTGCATCCAAACAACTCGATGCCCTGGACCAGAGGATTCGAGAACACCAGGCGCTGGCCCGCCTGCCCATTGTGAATGACGACACGCATCCACACGGGATGCGCCCTGAGGCCGAGGCTCACCTGCTCTTCCAGCCGGCGTTGCACCAAGCCATCAGAGCTGCTCGACGGCGGCGGCAGCTCATCTGTGTGGTCGAGCACCCACATTGTGACATTGGGCGGTGGCCGCGATGCTTCTCCCGCCAGCTCCCAGGCCAGTGATACCACTGCCACCAGCAGTACCAGCCATAGTCGCCTGTCCCTGCCGATTGCCGCTCCTGCCCCCCGCGACTGCATCGCAGCACTCCCCGTGACCCCGATTCAGTGTAGCCAGTTTCCGCAGGCGCTCCGTCGCCCGAGGCCGCAATCCGAGGACCTTTTGTTCAATCTCTCAGCATTCTTTTGTTCTGCCCCAGCAAGGACTCGCTTACCCGGTACGACCCAATAGAACCGACCCTAAAGGCCCCATCCAATAGAAACAGGGGACCGCCCCCGAGGGAGGGAGTGGCAAGGAGGACATATGCGAGTATGCTGAAACCTGAACGTGATGAAGGAACAGGAGAACGCTCACTTCACCAGCAAGGAGGTTACCATGAAGGTCTACAAGCCTCAGTGGCAGTGCACCCTGGACGTGACCGAAGGCGTGGAAACAACCGCAAGCTGGAAACACCGCCTGGCATGGCAGCTCAGGCACCTTGCCGACCGTCTCGAAGGCGGCAAGCGAACCCTCACCCTGGACGTGGATGTGCAGCCCGGCATCCCCCGTGAAGACGTGGATCGCTGCCTGGGCAAGGGCTTCGCCCTGTCCCAGACGTTGATGACAGAGCTGGCCCAGCACGCCGCCTGTGAAAACGTCATGCGCGATGCCAAGGCAGAGCTTTACGAGAGCGACTGACACACAGCCTGGATCGACGACGCCAGGCCGACCTTCTCCACTCGAACACAACACCCGCCCATCGGCGGGTGTTGTGATGATGACATACCGCTACGCTCTACTCGGTCCAGCACCCTACATCGCCTAAAGATATCCTGGCGGGGCGAGTCGCAGTAAGACAGCACTCAAACGACGGCTCCCACTCCATGGCGGGTGTGACCGAAGCTGGCTGAGGCGGGCCATATACGCCGGCTCTTTTCCCCTCCTCGACACCTCGTCTATCTGTGCGCTTTTCGTTATTGATACCCGTAAAACTCCTAATATGGATAGGCACCAAGAACGGTCTTCTGGAAAGAATCGACAAGTACCGCCGTGACCCGCGTGCTCTCCACAGAGGCTCGATCACACTCCACATAGTAGTAACTACGCCACACCAACATATTTGTAAGCATTTTCAGCACAATTGAAACATATACTTCGCATTCTTGGTTTTAGTTTTCGAAGAATTGTGCCAAAAAGAGCGAAAAAGAAAAATGACTAAAATAAGCATTACATATAAACAAAAACACAAAATACTAATATAAAAGAGATTTTCCAAAAGCATAAAGAACCTGACATGCTTTTAAGAGGGGATCTAGGTAGCCATATGCGCACAAAAACATCTCTTTCACTTCACTCCTTAACTATTACTATCACGTCAGCCAATGTTTTTAAATGAATTATATATCTATATAAAATCACAGAGCAAATCATTGTTTTTAAATAAACTTTTTTAACATTCAGAAAAAAATTGCATAGCCACCCCCTTTGATCACGTCAAAGACCTCGACGCCGCCTCGTTATTTCAAAGCAACAAAAGCCAATTCTGCATAGAAAATCATGTCATCTAGATCGCTCCACTCTCGGCCGCTACCTACCTGTTACTTAACATTACACTACGACATTCTTGCAGAAGCATTAGTGATCCTCGTCGTAGTGGTGGCGGACTAGCTGCACCTGTTCCGATCCAGTGACTGCGACATCTCGACGAACGATGGGCGCGGCAGCGGATACCGCAGCCTTGTGCGACAGTAGGCAGGGAGTGTCAACGATGAAAACATCTTACGGGCGTACAAAGAGCGACTCGGAAACACCGAAGTTTCAGCATCGAGCGCTACTCACAGCGATGGCCCACAGTCGCAAAGGGCTTTTCCATCGACCGCTGATGCCAGCGCTGGGCCTGGTCCTCATAGCGGGCATGTCCACGACGGCTCAGGCCAACTACGTCAACACAGAAGACTCTTGTGGCGGAGCCTCGCTATCAAATCCGGTGTTTGTGGGTCGCGAGGGAAATCTTCACAACACGTCTCAGGCCACAGACGGTAACGGAACCTTCTCCCTCGTAGCTGGCTGCGACGCCACCGGTGGAGGCACCGGCTCAAACGGTTACGCCAACACCGCCATTGGGGGGCTTACCACTGCCACCTCGGAGGGGGCCACGGCAGTAGGATTTCATTCCTCTGCCACGGCACGCTTTGCCAGCGCCTTTGGCCTTGAGAGCGTCGCCTCGTCCTCCGGCGCCACCGCTTTAGGCTTTGGCGCTAATGCAAAAGCCACCAATGCGGTGGCCATCGGCGGCGCCAGTGATGGCACCAGTGCAGGTGCTGGAGCAGATAGCGGCGGCACCTTGAGCGTGGCCAACTCCACGACCGCCTCTGGTGTTGGCGCTATCGCTATCGGCAGCAATACCGTCAAGGGTGCACAGGCCACCAGCAAAGGCGCCATCGCTCTGGGGGGAGAGTCCGCCGCCTCCGGCTCTCAAGCCATTGCCATTGGGGAAGGCACTACATCGAGCGGAAGTCGAGCGGTGAGTTTAGGCAGTTCTCTCACCGCTAGCGCCGAAAATAGCGTGCTGATTGGCACGAACAGTTCCATTAGCACCAACGCTATCAGCGCGAATGCCATCGGTGACTCGAACACGATCAGTGACGCATCAAAGTACGCCAGCGTTGTTGGTATGAAGAACAATGTAGATGGCAATGCAGCGCGAGTGCTGGGTAACAACAACACGGTCAGTGCAGACTTTGTTGGCGTCTCCGGATCGAACAATTCGATTTCAGCTGCGTCTAAGCACGCCAATGTCATGGGTAACAACGCAACGGTCGATGGTTTGGGGGCAACGGTTGTGGGGAGTACCGGAACCGCTAGCGCCGACCATACGTTGGTACTGGGTTCCAACGGTATCGCATCGGCCGTGGATGCCATCGCCATTGGGCACAGCGCTAACGCCAGCGAGGTGTCTAGCATTGCGCTGGGGAGCAACTCGGTGACCGGTGCGGCAGTGGCAACGTCGAGTATCACCCTGGCCGGTACGGACTACACCTTTGCCGGTAGCTCGCCAATCGCCACTGTGGGCATTGGCAGCGCTGGTCAAGAGCGGACCCTGACACATCTGGCCGCGGGTCGGGTCAGCGCCAGCAGCACCGATGCCATCAATGGTAGCCAGCTATACGCCACCAACCAGGCGGTCGAGGGCGTCTCAAGCCGCGTGGATGACCTCGAGGGGCAGTATGCCAGCCTTGGCGCCGATGCCCTGACCTATGACACCGGATCAGATAAGGGCAGCATTACCCTGGGTGGGCAAGATGGCACTAGCCTCTCCAATCTGGCCGATGGGGACATCAGCAGTGGCAGCACCGATGCGGTGACCGGCGGACAGCTTTGGGACCTTAGTCAGCAGCTGAGCAGTGCTGGCGGCGGCGGTGGCCTCTACAGCAAGATCAGCACGTCTGGGCCTGGCGCCCAGGTCGATGCAGACGATGGCATTGCCATGGGGGGTGGCGCTCGCGTGGACCAGGGAGCCGAAGGCGGCATCGCACTGGGCTCAGGTTCCGTCGCTGACCGCGGTGGCATGAACGGTGCCCGCGAGGCGTTCTCCGATGTCGCTGTTGGCTCTACCGCGGGAGCACTGTCGGTAGGTAGCGCTGGAGCTGAACGTCAGATCACCAACGTTGCCGGGGGCACCGAAGCCACCGACGCGGTCAATGTCCGCCAGCTTGAGTCCGTTCAGGCAGGCGCCGTCAACTACGACCGGCACGAGGATGGCAGCGTCGACTATGGCTCCGTGACCCTTGGCGATGCCACTGCTGGCCCCACCACCGTTCACAACGTCGGGCCTGGCGTCGCTGACACCGATGCAGCCAACGTGGGGCAGCTGAATGCCCTCAACCAGAACGTGCAGCGTCAGTTCAGTCGACTGGCGGAAAAGATCGGTGACGTAGAGGACGACGCCAACGCCGGCTCAGCTACCGCCATTGCCATGGCATCCGTTCCCCAGGCGTATCTGCCGGGCAGAAGCATGGTCGCGGTGGGTGGAGGCAACTACTCAGGCGAATCTGCAGCGGCGGTAGGCGTTTCGCACCTGACGGAGAACGGCAAGTGGGCCTTCAAGATCAATGGCTCCGGCGACACCCAGGGGAATGTAGGGATCGGTGTCGGTGCAGGCTTCCACTGGTAACACAAACGGGTAAAACGCCCTTCTCCCACTAGGAAAAGCGCGATGGTGGTGGCAGGACTAGCCGACGATGCACTGTCCAAGCCGGCAATACTCCAGGTCGACAACGTCACTGCCACTCACCATCCACTTTCTTCTCTTGTGAGGGTATCCTCCCCACCCTTGGCTACGCGGTCAGCAATGCCATATCACCGTGATCGCGCACCGGATGACGGACCGCCTCCTTGGCGATATTCACTGCCAACGCCACCCTCGCCACCTCCCATACGCCAGCATCTATTTGGTAGCCCCCTCGCGCGTTGAGCCAATCAAGCACTTCTGCGAGATGCCAGATAGAGGCGCTACCTTCGTGAACCGGCAGGGGAAACGTGGCTCGGTGGGTGAGCATCAATTTCCGCATGGCCTGGCGGGAAACGCCCACGGCGTCGGCAACGTCAGTCAAGCCTACGAGGTCTGGCGAGGCTTCGATCAAACGCGCGGACGGGACGACGCCTCTAACATCAGCCAACGCAGTGCGAATCGCTTGCTCGGCATCGTCTGCTTCACGGGAGAATTCCAGCGCAAGACGTCCAGCCTGCCCCACTCCCACCAGGGCGTCATCACAACCGGCTGCACCCAGCCGCTCTACCAGTGCATCTTGATCACTGTCTTGGTCAGCCAACTGGTACTTCAGCGTAAAGACATATTCCACGGCTCAATCCTCCGGTTGCTGTCTGCTCCGGCGCTTGTGGGTAGCGCACTTGTCTACGACCCTTCTCAGCGCCCGGGCGTGACTGCCGGGGTTTTTCGGCGTACTCCACACACTTGCGATACAGAACTCGCCACAGCGGCACTCATCATCATTGTAAGGACAGTAGATCTTGCCCCAGGCGTGGCTACCTCCTACCTCAACTCGATGGACGAGTCATTTCAAGGCTCGAGTATGGGAACGACAACCTAGGCTATAAAGCGGTTCCTCTCGGCCAAGCAGCCGGCTCACCATACTGACACCGAGCAGCTAACGACCACTAACGGGGCATTCACACCGATGGAGTTGCTACCGCAATGGGTCAATACGTTGAGAAAAGCATCACTCTTTACCCTCAATGGGAGCAGGACTTGCACCGGCACATATGGCGAACGTCCCGGCATGAGCCAGGGCGCTTATAGCGCTGAATGTGTTGAACGAGCGAGTGGAGTGACCGTCGTACGGGCATGTTGCAAGCGCTGACGCGTCGAGGCGTAGGATATGCTGACCGGCCTACATCCAGCACTAAAAAAAAGCGACACAAGCTAATGAAAATCAAAAGCTTGCGCCGCTTTGTCAGTCACGACTGACCGTCACTTAACGGGGGATTATCATTCCCACTCAATCGTCGCCGGCGGCTTGGACGACACGTCGTAGGTGACGCGGGAGACGCCGGACAGCTCGTTGATGATGCGGTTGGACACCTTCTCCAGCAGCTCGTAGGGCAGGTGCGCCCAACGGGCGGTCATGAAGTCGATGGTCTCGACGGCGCGCAGGGCGATAACCCACTCGTAGCGGCGCCCGTCGCCCACCACACCAACGGACTTCACTGGCAGGAAGACGGCGAAGGCCTGGCTAGTCTTGTGGTACCAGCCGGAGTTGTGCAGCTCTTCGATGAAGATGGCGTCGGCCTCGCGCAGGATATCGGCGTACTCCTTCTTCACCTCGCCGAGGATACGCACCCCCAGGCCCGGCCCCGGGAAGGGGTGACGGTAGACCATGTCGTAGGGCAGGCCGAGCTCAAGTCCCAGCTTGCGCACTTCGTCCTTGAAAAGCTCGCGCAGCGGCTCGACCAGCTTGAGCTTCATGGTCTCCGGCAGGCCACCCACATTGTGGTGCGACTTGATCACGTGAGCCTTGCCGGTCTTGGCCGCGGCGGACTCGATCACGTCCGGGTAGATGGTGCCCTGGGCCAGGAAGTCCACGCCGTCGATCTTGGCAGCTTGTTCATCAAACACGTCGATGAAGGTGTTGCCAATGATCTTGCGCTTGGCCTCGGGGTCGGCCTCGCCCTCGAGCTTGCCGAGGAACAGGTCTTCGGCGTCGGCGCGGATGACGCGAACGCCCATGTGCTGAGCGAAGGTCTCCATGACCTGGTCACCTTCGTTCTTGCGCAGCAGGCCGTTGTCGACGAATACACAGGTCAGCTGGTCGCCGATGGCCTTGTGCAACAGGGCGGCCACCACCGAGGAATCGACGCCGCCAGACAGGCCCAGTAACACGTGACGGTCGCCTACCTGCTCGCGCACCCGGGCGATCTGGTCTTCGATGATCTTGGCCGGAGTCCAGTTGCGTTCAGCACCGCAGATGTCCAGCACGAAGTGCTCGAGGATACGCTGGCCCTGCTGGGTATGCGTCACCTCAGGGTGAAACTGCACGCCGTAGAAGCGCTTTTCTTCCCAGGACATGGCAGCGATCGGACAGCTAGGGGTGGAGGCCGTCACGGTGAACGCTTCAGGCGCCTGGGCAACCTTGTCGCCGTGGCTCATCCACACATCCAGGAGGCCGCGACCGGTCTCGGGATCAACGTGGTCCTTGATGTCCTTGAACAGCGCCGTCTCGGCATCCAGGCGAATCTGGGCATAGCCGAATTCGCGCTTGTTGGAACCTTCGACCTTGCCGCCCAGCTGCTCGGCCATGGTCTGCATGCCATAGCAGATGCCAAACACCGGCAGGCCCATCTCGAACACGCAGGCAGGCGCCCGCGGCGAATCCAGCTCGGTCACCGACTCCGGCCCACCGGCCAGGATGATGCCATTGGGGCGATACTCGCGGATTTCTTCTTCGGTGATGTCGAAGGCGCGAATCTCGGAATAGACGCCAATCTCGCGAACCCGACGGGCAATCAGCTGGGTGTACTGGGAGCCGAAGTCGAGGATCAGGATCTTGTGGGCGTGGATATCGGTCATGGGAATTACCTTGCAGGCGGTGGCCAAAAGGCCTGGCGATCAAAGGGCAATAAAGTGAAAAGCTGGAAGCGCCAGGGCGCTTCCAGCTTCAGGGCGACGGTGGACGCCTCACCCTACGCGATAGTTCGGGGCTTCCTTGGTGATCTGCACGTCATGCACGTGGGACTCGTTGAAGCCGGCGCCCGTGATCTTGACGAACTCAGGCTTGGTGCGCATCTCGTCGATGCTGGCGCAACCGGTATAGCCCATGGACGCTCGCAGGCCACCCATCAGCTGGTGCACGATGGCGCTCATCACCCCCTTGTAGGGGACACGGCCTTCAATGCCTTCCGGTACCAGCTTCTCGACACCGTCATCCTTGTCCTGGAAGTAGCGGTCGCTGGAACCCTGGGTCTGGGACATGGCGCCCATGGAGCCCATGCCACGATAGGCCTTGTAGGTACGCCCCTGGAACAGTTCCACCTCGCCCGGGGCTTCCTCGGTACCCGCCAGCAGACCACCCACCATGATGCAGCTGGCACCGGCTGCCACCGCCTTGGCGATGTCTCCAGAGAAGCGCACACCGCCGTCGGCGATCAGCGGAATGTCATAGGGCTTGACCGCCTCGGCCACGTTGGACACGGCCGTGATCTGGGGCACGCCCACACCGGCCACGATCCGGGTGGTACAGATGGAACCGGGACCGATGCCCACCTTGACCGCGTCGGCGCCCGCCTCGGCCAGTGCCTTGGCGGCGGCGGCCGTGGCAATGTTGCCACCGATCACCTGGATCTGGGGGAAGTGCTCCTTGACCCAGCGCACGCGCTCGATGACGCCACGGGAGTGGCCATGGGCGGTATCGACCACGATGGCATCGACGCCAGCTTCTGCCAGAGCCTTGACCCGGTCAGGGGTCTCGGGACCAGTGCCCACGGCGGCGCCAACCAGCAGACGCCCATCGGCATCCTTGGCGGCATTGGGGAAGGTGCGCGCCTTCTCGATGTCCTGGAAGGTCACCAGGCCGCGCAGGCGGAACTCACCGTCCACCACCAGCATCTTCTCGACGCGGTGTTCCTGCATCTTGCCCTTGATGACGTCCAGCGGGGTGCCTTCCGGTACCGTCACCAGACGCTCGCGCGGGGTCATGATGTCCGACACGCTGTCGCCATGGTTGGGCTGGAAGCGCATGTCACGCTCGGTGACCAGGCCGACCAGGGTCTCGCCTTCCACCACAGGGAAACCAGAGAACCCGTGTTCCTTGGCCATGGACAGCAGATCCTGCAGCTTGGCCTTGGGACCTACGGTCACCGGATCCTTGACGATGACGCTCTCGTGCTTCTTGACCTTGCGCACTTCCAGCGCCTGCTGGGCAATGCTCATGCTCTTGTGGATGATGCCAATGCCACCTTCCTGAGCCATGGCAATCGCCAGACGGGCTTCGGTCACAGTGTCCATGGCAGCAGAGGCGAGGGGGATGTTCAGGAAGAGGTCGCGAGTCAGGCGGGTCCGGAGGCTGACGTCCTTGGGCAGAACATCGGAGTAGCCGGGAACGAGCAATACGTCGTCAAACGTAAGTGCTTCTTGGGCCATACGTAGCATAATCGGCAACACCCACAGAGGCTTGGAGGGAGGGAAGAAGTTAATCGCGCATTATAACGTTTCGCCCCACCATCGGGCAATGTGCCCACTCGATACTGCCATGGCTCGGCCCTGTCCTGCGCCCTCTCACGCCGTCCTCAAGCCCGCCTGTGACGGGCGCTGCCTGCCCTCGATGAAGTCCCGCTATCGACGCGACAGCCCAGGTTCATCTGCGCCCACTGCTTATCTGTATCGAGAGTCTCCCTGTGTCGAGAGTGACCCCGTGTCGATCGATGCTTTCGCATCCGCTGTCTCACCCTTTATCTCCGACGGTGCCTCTATCTCCGACGGTGCCTCGATGTCGGCCTTGCCTGCGCTATCGCCAAAGCGTGCTTCCCAGCGATCGATAAACTCCTGGCGCCGCACCGGATCAACAAACGCCAGCAAGGACGCCTTGGGCAGAATCGGATACAGCCTCTCCCCGACCTGAGAGCGCAGCCGTGCTGCCGTATAGGGCCCGGTCACGTCGGGGCGAATGCTGAACAGTGGGGTCTGCCCCGCCAGCACATGCTGGCCGGCTCGACTCAACAGAAACTTGACGAAGGTGGCGGCCGCCTGCGGATGGCGGGCGTGACGATGAACGAACGCCAGACGCATCAGCACCAGGGAGTAATCCATGGGCACCTGCACGATGACCTCAGGATGCTCCTGGGCGTAGACCATGGCGTAGGACCCCAACAGGTTGTAGCCCAGCCAATAACGCCCGTCGCTCAGCCCCCGCAACATGTCTCGGGTGCTGGCTTCCAGCTGGGTGTCGACCGCCCCCATCGCCGCCACCAGATCCCAGAAGCGCGAGGAATAGCGTGCATCCTGCTGTGCCAGGGTATAGCCCACACCGCTGTCCAGCGGTGAGTAGGTCGTCACCCGGCCGGACAATCGCTCTGCCTCGGTGGCCAGCAGGCGGTGCAGGTCACCATGACTCTGGGGTGGCAGCATGTGTCGGGACAGGTCGAGTCGATAGGCCATCACCACCGGCTCGAAGGTAAAGGCGAAGACCTCATCGCGCCAGCGTGCCCAGGCTGGCCAGCTGTCGATTTCGGGCCCCTGCAGACGCTGAGCCAGCCCCTGGTTGGCGCGGTCCATCTGCCAGGGCATCGCAGAGCTGATCACCACGTCCGGGGTCTCCGCTCTCCACTCCGCTCCCCCTGGCTGAGACTCCGCGACAGGGTCGACCGACGCGGTGCCTGCCACCACACTGCGATCCACCTCAAGCGTCGATCGGTCGATAAAGCTCAACGGAATCTCCGGATACGCGTCGCGGAAGGCCTCAAGCAGAGGCTCGACTACATCCAGATCAAGTGCGGCCGAGATCACCAGTGGATCCTCCACCGTCGGCACGCTGTCCTGTGAATCACCACAGCCCGCCAGCGACACCGCCACCAGCGACAGCGCCATCACCCACAGCAGCATGCTTCGCCAAGACTTCATGCCTGCCCCCCTACTGGCACGTCGCTCGCCTCTTCTAACGCCGCTGTCAGCGGGGCCTGTTGCATCTCGTCGTCGGCCAGCGGCAGCGACAGCGTTACCCTCAACCCCTGGGGCTGGCAGTGCGCGAAGGTCAGCGTTGCCCCCATTCGGCGGGCCGTGGTCTCGACAATGGCGAGTCCCAGACCTGAACCAGCGGTGTCCTGGCGCCCCGCCCGCTGGAACGGCTGGCCGAGGGTAGCCAGCGCCATGTCGCTGACGCCCGGGCCATTGTCCACCACTGACACCTGAACACGCCGAGATGCCAAGTCCCTGGACGGGGTCTCTCGTTCCATCATCACCGTTATCGCGCTCCCTGCCGGGGTATAGCGCAGCGCATTGTCGATCAGATTGCCCAGCGCTTCTCGCAGCGCCCAACCCTCGACGCGCACCAGCACAGGCCCGGCGGGCACCTCGCCCAGCCCCAGGTCGTGATCCCGGGCCTGGTCTCGACCCGCCCAGTCCAGCGCAACATCGCGCACCAGCGCGGTCAGCTCCAGCGCCGGGCATCCCTGATCCTGGTCAAGGTGCCTAAGGCGCGCCAATGACAGCAACTGTCCCGCCAGGCGACTGGTATCGTCGACCCGCTGGTGCACCCGTACCAGCGCATCGCGCCAGTGCTCTGGGGAATGACTGCGAAGCCCGAGTTCACAGGTGGTCTTCAACCCGGCCAATGGGGTCTTCAACTGGTGGCTGGCATCGGCGGTAAAACGCAACAGATCTTCTCGCCCCTGGCGCTGACGGGCAAACAGGTGATCCAGGGCCTGGACCAATTCGTGCAGCTCCTGGGGTACCTTGGCCGACAATGGCCGAAAGTCATCGGCACTTCGTGACCTGAGCTGTCGTCGCAATCGTCGCAGCGGCAGCAGCACTGCGCGCACGGTTAGCCCCATCAGGGCGCTGGTCATCAGCACCATGGCCACAAACCGCGACAGGGAGCCGCGGAACAGCGCCCAGGCGAGCGCCTTGCGGCCTTCCAGGGTGTGACCGACCCAGACCTGTACCGGCAGCTGACTGACCCAACCCGCCGAGGCCACCCGCTGCCCATGGACCCGCAGGTCACCCCGGGAGGTCATCAAGTCGCGGGACAGGCCACCGGCATCCAGCCTGTCCTGCCAGGCGGAGGGAATCACCACCGGCCAGTTGCGCGACAATACGCCGCCGTCCTCGTCGAGCACCGCGTAGAACACGCGATCCTGACTGTCGGTGGAGAGTATCTGCAGCGCCGCTTCGGGCACCACCACATGGGGCACCCCCTCACGCCAGCGAACCGCTTCCGCGATCGTCAGTGCAGCCGCCTGCAATTGGGCATCGAAGGCGCGATTCGCCGCGCGCTGACTGCTGATCCAGGCCTCCGCCATCAACGCCAGGCCCAACAGCAACACGGTGACCGACAACCACCCGAGCAACTGCCGTTTCAGCGAGCTCCCGAGGGTGATCACAGCATCGCTCCATGGCTAGACTGGCGAGACGACATCACGCGTCATCTTCCAGACGATATCCCAGCCCACGAAACGTGCGAATCCGCAGTCCAGAGTCCTTGAGCCGCTTGCGCAGACGGCTGACATAGACCTCAAGGGCATTGGAGCCGACCTCACCAAAACCAAACAGACGCCCTTCCAGGGTTTCCCGCGGGGCAATGGCCCCGGCATGCAGCAGCAGGCTCTCGACCAACAGCAATTCGCGATGAGGCAGGGCCATGGGCTCACCGAACAGGCTGGCGGCACCGCTGGCCGGGTCGAAGGTCAGTGGGCCAAGGCTCAGGCGGTTATCGGCACGTTGCTGGCTGCGCCGCAGCAAGGCGCGCACGCGCGCTTCCAGCTCGGCCAATTGAAAGGGCTTGGCCAGGTAGTCGTCGGCCCCCAGGTCGAGTCCCCTGACTCGGTCATCGAGAGCATCCCTGGCCGTCAGCAGGATGACCGGCGTGCGATCGCCGCCATCACGCATCTCGGCCAGCAGCGACAGGCCATCACCGTCGGGCAGCCCGATATCGAGCAGCACCAGGTCGACGCCACCCTGGCGTAACGCTGAACGCGCAGCGGCACGGGTCGACAGCACCTCGACAGTGTTGCCAAGCGGTGTCAGGGCCTCCACCAAGGAGCGGCTGATGAGGGCATCATCTTCAACGACGAGAAGGCGCATGAGACTAATGTCTTATCCGTAAATCAGGTGGATGACAGGTTGATGAAAGCTAGAAGGCCTAGCATCCGCTGGGCTGACGATACGCGCCGTACGCTTCGCTCCGGTTGGCCAGTGCTGCACGCCACTATCTTGCGCTAGCTTGCGCCAGCGCCGTGCCAGGCGCCGTCGGCAACACCCATCACTTTCGTCGACTCATAATAATATCTGATCAGGAGTACGCATGAAGACTACCATAGCCCTTCCCGCAGGCCTTGCTGCACTGCTGCTGGGTGCCAGCCTGACGACCGGCACGGCCCAGGCTTCCGACGACGCCGAGTGCATCGCTCCGGCCAAGCCCGGCGGCGGCTACGATCTGACCTGCCGTCTGGCGGCCAATGGCCTGCTCGAGACGGGGCTGATCGAAGACCCGATGCTGGTGACCTACATGCCCGGCGGCATCGGCGCGGTAGCCTACAACCACGTCAACGGCGTGCGTACCGATGACCCCAACCTGATCGTCGCTGCCAGCACAGGCGCCGCCGTCAACCTGGCGCTGGGCAAGTTTGGCCAGTATGACGCCAGCGAAGTGCGCTGGGTCGGCGCGCTCGGCGTCGACTACGGTGCCATCGTGGTCAAGGCCGATGCTCCCTGGCAGAACCTGGAAGAGCTGATGACCGCGCTGCAGGAAGATCCAACCCAGGTCGCCTTCGGTGCCGGCGGCAGCGTCGGCAGCCAGGACTGGATGAAGGCAGCCCTCACCGCCAAGTCCGCAGACGTCGACCCCAGAAGCCTTCGCTACGTGGCCTTCGAAGGCGGCGGCGAAGCCCTGGCGGCTCTGCTGGGCAATCACATCCAGGTCTTCACCGGTGACCTCTCCGAGCTCAAGTCGCAGCTGGAAAGCGGTGATATCCGAGTCCTGGCCGCATTGGCCGAAGAGCGCGTCGAGGGCCCCTACGCCGACATCCCCACCGCCGCGGAACAGGGCTATGACGTCGAGTGGCCGATCTGGCGCGGCTACTACATGGGCCCCGAGGTCAGCGATGAGGCTTACCAGTCCTGGGTCGAGAAGTTCGAACAGCTGGCCGAGAACGACACCTTCGCCGAGCTGCGGGAAGCTCGTGGCCTGTTCCCCATGGCGCTGTTCGGAGATGACTTCGACGGCTACGTGAAGGATCAGGTTGCCGAGTTCAAGCAGCTGGCCGCTGATGTGGGTCTGACACAATGAGTCTTGCCGCCGACCGCTGTCTGGGGATTGCCCTGATGGGGTTGGCGGCGTTTACCGCCGTCAACGCCCTGTCCCTCGAGGTGCCGTTCAGCTACGACCCCGTCGGCCCCAAGGCCTTTCCTCTGGGGCTCTCGATCCTGCTGGGCCTGCTGTCTGTGGTGCTGGTGATTCGTCCCGGCGAGAACGGCCACTGGCCGGACAAGCGCCTGGCGCTGCGCCTGGTCGGCGTCCTGGCCCTGCTGCTGGTCTACGCCTTGCTGTTCCCGCGCCTTGGTTTTGCCATCAGCTCGATGCTGGTGATCGCCGCCCTCGCCCGGCTGTTCGAGGCAAGCTGGCCGAAGGCCATTGCCACCGGTGTGCTGATGGCCTTCGGCGGCCAGTGGCTGTTCACCCATGGCCTTGGCATCACCCTGCCCGGCCTGCCCTGGTAAGCCAGGCCACCGACGCGACCGCTTTCTGCTCAAGGTATCCCCATGTTCGACTTCCTTATCGAAGGCTTCGGCGTTGCCCTGACGCCACTCAACCTTGGCCTGGCCTTTCTTGGCGCCCTGCTGGGCACCCTGTTCGGGGCTTTGCCGGGGATCGGACCGATCAACGGTATCGCCATCCTGATGCCGCTGGCCTACACCCTGGGCCTGCCGGCCGAGTCCGCACTGATTCTGCTGGCGGGTATCTACACCGGCGCCGAATATGGCGGCCGGATGTCCAGCATTCTGCTCAACGTGCCGGGCGATGCCGGCGCCGTCATGACCACCCTGGACGGCCACCCGCTGGCCAAGAAAGGCCTAGCCGGCCCGGCTCTCGGCCTGTCTGCCGTGGCTTCCTTCATCGGCGCCACCATCGCCATCATCGGCCTGACCCTGTTTGCCCCGCTACTGGCCCGGGTAGCGGTGATGTTCGGTCCCGCTGAATTCTTCGCCCTGATGGTGTTCGCCTTCTCTTCCATGTCCGTAATGATGGGCAAGGATCCAATCAAGACTGCCATCGGCGCCGTGCTGGGCGTGTTGATCGGCACCGTTGGCGTCGACTCCGGTACCGGCGTCATGCGCTACACCTTCGGCATGCCGGAGCTCTACGATGGCATCGACTTTGTGGTGATGATCATCGGCCTGTTCGCCATCAGCGAAATTCTGCTGATGCTGGAACACGCCCATCGCAAGGACGTGGACAACGAGCTGCCACCGCTGGGACGCGTGTTCGTCAGCCTCAAGGAAGTGCTGGCCTGCAAGGGCACCATGCTGCGCTCAGGGGTGCTGGGTTTCATCATCGGGGTGTTGCCAGGTACCGGTGCCTCGGTCGCTGGTGCCGTCTCCTACACCACCGAAAAGCGCCTGGTCGACAAGGACAACACCTTTGGCACCGGTGACATGCGCGGCCTGGCCGCCCCCGAGGCCGCCAACAACGCCTCTGCCGCCGGTTCGTTCGTGCCCATGCTGACCCTTGGCATTCCCGGCTCCGGCACCACCGCCGTGTTGCTCGGCGCCCTGATGCTCTACAACATCACGCCGGGCCCGATGATGTTCTCGCAGAACCCGGAAGTGGCCGGTGGTCTGATTGCGTCACTGTATATTGGCAACCTGGTGCTGCTGGCTCTCAACCTGCCCCTGGCCGGGGTGTTCGCCAAGGTGCTGACGATCCCCCGTTGGGTACTGGTGCCCGCCATCGCCGTGCTATCCTTCGTCGGGGTCTATCAGCTGCATTCCGACCTGACCGCCATCTACCTGATGCTGATCATCGGCGTGTTCGGCTACCTGCTGCGCAAGCTGGGCTTCTCGCTGGCCCCGGTCATTCTCGGCTATGTGCTGGGCGGCTTGATGGAAGAGAACCTGCGCCGTGCTCTGGCGATCAGCGGAGGCGATACCTCCATCCTGTGGCAGTCCGGCATCTCGCTGGGACTGTGGATCGCCGCCATCGCGCTGCTGGTGCTGCCGTGGCTGGTGCCGATGTTGCTGAAACGGCGTCCGTCGGCACAGTCTTGACGCTATCCCTGCGCGGCGCCTGATGGCGCCGCGCGCCGTTTAACCACGACCCACATCGACGGCCATCTGAACCGGTCGACCACTATCCCCGATATCGTTACTTACCCACGACCCACTGCCGGTCGCCCTGCCAGGAGACGCCATGCCCGCCATTCCCTCTTCTCTTCCCTCCGGCGCCTGGCGATTCCTTCCCACCCTGGCCCTGGGCTCGGTGGGCGGCTACCTGGCCTACCTCATCGATCTGCCGCTCCCGTGGCTGCTGGGGGCGCTGATCACCACCACCCTGATCAGCCTGACCGGCATCAAACTGGGTTCCCCCGGGCGCCTGCGCAAGGGGGTTCTGGTGGTGATCGGCGTCATGCTGGGTTCGGCCTTCACCCCGGAGCTTTCAGGCAATCTCTCTGCCTGGCTGGCCAGTGCCGCCATCATGCTCGCCGCCACGGCGGTGATGATGGTGGTCGCGGTCGCCTTCAGCTACAAGGTGGCGGGGCACTCGCTGGACACGGCCTTATATGCTGGAGCCCCTGGTGGACTGTCGGCGCTGCTGATGATGGCCCATGAGTCCGGCGCGGATCTCAAGGCGGTGGGCATCACCCACGCCGTGCGTATCCTGGTGCTGCTGCTGGCGATTCCTCCTATCCTCACCATCATGGGCCATGTAGATCTGGCCGGCGCCAGCAACGGGCCCACCCGCTGGAGTGAACTACCCACCCTGAGCGGAACCGCGTGGCTGGTGGCAGCGGCAGCGCTGGGCGCACTGGTAGGCAAGGTCTTGCGCCTGCCCAACGCCCTGCTGTTCGGCCCCGCCCTGGTATCGTCGATACTGCACTTCTCGGGGATGACCCACGCGGTGCTTCCGCCTGCGTTGATCGCTCTGGCCCAGGTCGTCATCGGCACCTCGGTCGGCGTGCGCTTCGTCGGGGTCGCGCTGTCGGAGATGGCCAGACATCTAGGGCTGGCCGTGGTGCAGGCGCTGATTCTGGTGATTCTGGCGGTCATCGCCGCCTGGGTCGGCCAGGCCCTGACCGGCATGTCCGTCGCCGCGGCCCTGCTGGCCTACATGCCGGGTGGCGCGCCAGAGCTGAGCCTGGTGGCACTATCGCTCAACATCGAGCCGGCGTTCGTCACCTCCCACCATCTGTTGCGCATCACCGTGCTGCTGATCGCCCTGCCGCCGCTGGTGACATGGGCCCACCGGCGACTCAAGAGCTAGGCCGCCTGGTCTCTCACCGCCTGCGGCTCATGCGTTGGCGCTGATGAAGTCCATCAAGCGCGGGAACACGTCTCGGTCAACCCGCGCCCCCATGAACACGTCCTGGTGGCCATAGCCCTCGACAATGTCCAGGCGATGGCGACCAGGCGCCGCCTTCTCCAGTGCGCGGTGGCAGTGCAGATTGCTGTCGCTGAAGACTCGGTTATCGCGGCCGGTAAGCAGCAGGCATGGCGTCTCGATGCGCTCTGCGGCGACCAGGTAGTCATCGGGCAAGACGTCATACTCGGGCGCCTTGCGCATTCTCACGGTGCGATGCCCTCGGCGCAGCATCTTCATGACGTGACGGTGATAGTTGAGCCCTACCGGGCCATACAGGTCTCCGCCTCGCCGGTGGGTGCGCTCGTCCAGGTTGTGATGGTGATATAGCGCCGGCCAGCCGGTGCCCCACATCAGCGACAGCATATGGCAGGCAGGCACGTCGCACTCCCGGTGAAACAGCGAGACGCCCTTCGACAGCAGCTTGCCCAGGGTCAGGCGAGGGTCGTCGCTCCAGCGCGGGCTGACATAAGGCTGCTGCAGGATGCGCTCAACGATAAAGGGAAACACGTGGCCCTTGACCATCGACCAGCGTGGCACGTGGGGCGTCAACGCCACACTGTTGAGCACGCAGGAGCGAATCCCCCGGATGGTGCCGCCGAACAGGGCCATGGCAACACTCATCGACCCAAGGCAATGAGCGATGACATGCAGCTGCAGCGCATCCCCGGCGGGATCGCCGGTCAGGCGACGAATCGCCGCTACCGCTGCCGGTATGTCATACACCGCGCAGTCATCCATGGAATAGCGGGTGGGCTGCAGGTTGTAGGGGTGGCGGTTGCTCATGCGGAAATCCAGCGTCCACACCTCGTCGATCCCTTCGTCCAGCAGAAAGCTCACCAGGTTGCGGTGTTCGGGCTGGATGAACATGTCGCTTGATGTCGTCAGCCCATGCACGATCATGACCGCCCGGCGCCCTTTGGCGCAGGAACTGGAACCGCGACTACGGACAAAACGCAGCAGCGACAGACCCAGGCCGTCACCGGTACAGAAGCCATGCTGGCTGATCTCGGCATCGGTCACGCCTTCCAGGGTGTGCAGTGCGATTTCCCGGACCATGGGGTCACCTCTCTATCATCGACCCTGCCGCCACCGAAGAGCCTCATCCTGCCCAGGCAGCAATGTCTTCTCAGGCCAACATCCGCGCCATGGCACGTTCGGCCAGGGCAGCGATGGTGCGTGATGGGTTCAGCCCCAGCGCGCGCGGCACGATGGCACCGTCGAGCACGTACAGCCGCGGATATCCGAATACCTCGCCGGCGTGGTCGACCACCCCGTCCCAACGGTTCTCGCCCATGGGGCAGCCTCCCAGGGGATGAGGCGTCACCAGGTAATCCAACAGGCGCCAGCTGGGTGGCTCGATGGCGACGCCTCCGGTGAGCTCACTCAACTGCTTGTGTCGATCGCACAGGGCCTGAACCACCGAGCGTGACGCATCCACGCGGTAATCCAGCGACAGCGCGGGCTCTCGCTCCAGCCAACGGCGCGAGAGCCGCAGCACGCCATCGGCAACATCCACGCCCTGGCCGAACCACGGCATCAGGCAACGATCCGGGTCGTTGTGCTTGAGCGCTTCCGCCAACACCGCACGCCAGCCGCTTCGCAGCATGCCGGCGACAGAGGAGTGGGCCAGCAGCCGCGACAGCGCATGGCCTATAAGGTCCGGGTAGCCGCCGTCCTCGACAAGGTAGCGCCGGCCCTGGTCGATACCGTCCAGAAAGTCGATGGCCGCACTGATGGTCGGGCCGCGACAGGGATCGATACGCCGATTCGGATACATCGCGGGCGTCAGGAAGTCGCCATTGGCGCACCAGCGATGGCCCAACAGGGGCGACAGTTCCGGCAAGGTGCGGTACTGGTCGCGAGACCGCAGCAAAAGCTCGGTGGAACCCAGCGAGCCCGCCGCCAGGATCACCCGTTCGGCCCGCTCGTGGCGGATGGTTGGTGCGCCCTCGAGATGCTGAAAGGTGACCCGGTAGCCATCGCCCTCTGGCACCAGCGAGCGGACCAGGCTCAGCGGGCGAATATCGCAGCCAAGTTGCTCTGCCCTGGCCAGATAGTTGAGGTCCAGGGTATTGCGCGCTCCCACAGGACAGCCGATATCGCAGTAACCGCAGTGGATGCAGGTCCCCTGGGACTTGCCGTAGGCATTGAGGCTCTGCCGACTGTGCCGACGATGATGCGGCTCTTCCAGCCGGTAATGCCAGTCCGGGTCAAAGCGCACCGCCAAGGGCAGCGAGCGGAAGCGTTCAGGGTGCCCGCTGGCCTCCGCCGCCTGCTTCAGCAGCTTGTGGCGCTCGCTGACCTGAGCCGAGGGCACTTCACAGACCTCCAGCATTTGCCCGACGCGCTGCTGGTAGGGCGCAAGTTCGCTGTAGCTGATGGCCTCCGGCCAGCCGCTGTCGAAGGCAAACGGCTGGGCAGGCACCGAGACATTGGCGTAGACCAGAGAGCCACCGCCTACCCCCGCTCCCTGAGCCACCGCCATGCGCGGAAAAAAGCGCAGGTCGAGCCAGCCATGGCGGCCCCGCGGTTCTTCAACGTCGAAGCACCAGTCATCGTCAGGCCCCCGCGGGAAGTCCTCGCGCTCCCAACGCCGTCCTCGTTCCAGCACCAGCACCCGCTGGCCAGCCTCGGCCAGACGACAGGCCGCCACTGCGCCACCAAATCCGGAGCCCACCACAATCGCGTCGTAGCTCATGCGTCGGACTCCCGGCGGATCACCCAGGGGGCATACAGGTGCCACAGTTCACCGAAGAAGAAGCGACCAAAGTCCGCGACCGTCGCCAGGTCCCCCCGACCGCTGGGCGTCAATGTCCCGAGCATGGCCATCAGCTCCGCTACCCCCAGGTGGAGTACCCCCGCCCCTATGATGTCGGCGGTGTCGCTGACACCTTCATGCAAGGTGGTATACAGCGTCGTGGTGTCTCTCCACAGATCGGGCCCAGGATCATCGTGTACGCGCTTGACGCCATGCAGAAAGAGTCGCCTGTGGCCGTATTCCAGCAACGCATCGTAGACCATCTGACGCCCGGCTCCGGGCCCCTGGGAAAACAGCTGAAAATCGCCTTCCAGAATGACCAGGCCCAGCCCCAGGGGGGCAAAGTCAACCACGCCACCCAGCTTGCCGTGGTGATGCTCGTCGGCCAGAAAGGCATTCATGTCGTCGATCTGGATCTTGGCGTGCAGCGCAAGCTCGGTGCCTTCGCGATGTCCCAACCGCTCACCGCGCTCGGGCATCTGGCTATCCAGCGAGAAGTGGCCGGACATGGTCTCCTCGAAGGTCAAGCCTGGCGCCATGGTGATTCTGTTCACACGCTCCTCCCTGCCACGATGGTTGCTCCCCTGGCTCGCCTCAATTGCCAACAGTCATCGGCTACCAGGGACTCAGCTCGAGGTCGTTATAGGCCACGGTCTGGCCATTCGGTCCCGCTACCTTTACCTCGTGACCGTCCCTGTCCAGCACCCTCACCCTCAGCCGATGGCGCTGGCGATCCACCTCGAGGCGGCAGAAGTTCTCCTGCTGATAGAAGCCGTATGCCCGGTAGTGCAGGGTCATGGCACCGTCGAACAGCGGGAAGCCATCGCGCTGACCCGCCACCCGGGAGTCGTGCACGAAGCCGTTGGGGTCTCCATCGGCCCAGAAGAACGGCCAGTACAGGGCCGAGGAGGTAATGTCGTAGAGCCGCTGACCGCCGCCGCCTCCCTCTTCTTCAACATGCATCTCAGCAATATTGGCGCAGTGAACGTCGCCGCTGAGAAAGATCACGTTGTCGATACCGGCGGTGACGATGTGCTCGATCAAGGCCTTGCGGGTCGTTGGAAAGCCGGACCAGCTGTCGCTGTCGGCTCGGCGTGACAGGTTGGTGCGCGCCAGGTCCACCGCCGCCTGGTCGTCGTGGCCATCTAGGCTGGGGTCCAGTCGCTCGTCCAACGGGCTGGGGGCAAACACCGTGGAGGTCACGATGAACTTGGGGACCGCTCCCCACCGCGCCTGCTGGTCGCTCAGCCATTGCAGCAACAGATCCAGCTGAGAGGGGTGCAGGGGGTCGATACTGGGCCGCCCCAGCAGGTGATTGTCCATCACCCGCCCCTCGCGCCCGTAGGTGCGATGGGTGCGGGTATCGCAGACGAAGAAGGGATAACCGCCGCAGTCGAAGTGATAGTGCAGGTGGCGACCGAAGCTGCGTGGCCCGTGGGACCACTGGTAGCTCATGTAAGCACCGATGGCGACGTTGAACAGCTCGCGCTTGGCGCTCAGCCGGTCGCGATGCCAGTTGTCCTCGATCTCGTGGTCGTCAAGGATCATGTACACCGGGGCCTGGCGCAGGAAACGCCGCGCCAGCGGCGAGCCAAAGGCCGTGCGATAGCGCTCCTGGAACTCCGCGAAGGTATCGGCCCGACCGATCGGCAGGTAGCGACTGTACTGGTCGGCGTAGATCTGGTCACCGACCAGCAGGCTGAAGCGCGCTGCCGCTCGGCTGCCTCGGGGGCGCAGGTGCTGCTGCATGGGACCGAAGATGCGGTCCGACTCCTTGGTCTTCCATAGCGTGCCTGGATAGCGACAGGACCCCAACAGAAAGGCTAGACGGGCTGACGGCTGCTCCGGAAAGGTCGTGAATTCCGCCTCGCAGTGAGCGCCCTCCAGGCTGGCCAGCAGGTTGGACATGCCGCCGATATCCGGCAGCCGCGCCACGATCTCGCTATCGCTGAGACTCTCGACGTCTGGGGTGGTGTCATCCAGGGTCAGGGTGGCGACACGCACCCGGTAGCGGGTGTCCGGCGCCAGGGGCACCACGCCATCTGGCTGCCCCAGCGGAGCGACACCGTCCTTTGCGCCAAGGCCCTGCTCGGCACCCAGCTCGAAGGTGCCGGTGCGGTCGAATTCACGATGCAGGCGGAAGTAGAAAGCATGCGCCCGGGGTGGGCTGCCTGACAGCCGACACGGCATCCCGTTGTCTTCCACCACGGCTACCAGCCCCACAGTTCTCAGCGAGGCGCTAAGATCGACTCCGTCGTCGCTGGGGGCGATGCCACGCACCCACAGCCGGCAACTATGGGCGGTGGTATGTCCGACGATAGGCCCGATATCGGGCGAGCGCAGTCCCGACATGGGGCCTCCTGCGTCACGATGTCTCGTCCCTGTGTGTCCAGTCCCTGTGTGTCTAGTCCCTGTGTCCGCGTCACGATGTGTCCAGGTCAGTGTGTCTGCATCACGACGTCGCCTGCGCGGTGCGGTTCGCTACGGCTCCCACCTCCGCCATCGCTCAACGTTGTGCAAACGCTGACATCACACACTGAGAGTAAAGATAGTTCGCCTTTGGTGAAGCGGCGACCTGGCCTCTGCTACCCTGTGGCTTCACTGCTGCCATGCCTGTTCCGACTGCCTGTCTTTTGGTGGAGTCGTTGTGACTGGCCTGGTTCACGCCCCACCCTTCAGGAATTGCCGTCATGTTGGATCCTTCGGACGACCCCCAGCACGTGCTATCGGTCAGCGATCTCAACCTGCGCGCGCGGCAGGCACTGGAAGCGGATCTTGGCGAACAGTGGATCGAAGGCGAGCTGTCTGGGGTCTCCAGGCCGGCCTCGGGCCATCTTTACTTCACCCTCAAGGACGAGCGCGCCCAGGTCAAAGCCGTGCTGTTCCGCACTCGAGCGCGATTCGTCTCTACGCCCATGCGCGACGGTGACCTGGTTCGAGTACGCGCCAGGGTGTCGTTGTTCGAGCCAAGAGGGGACTATCAGCTGATCGTGGAGGCGGTCCAGGCCGCGGGCGCTGGGGCGCTTCTGGCGGCACTCGAAGCGCTCAAGACCCGCCTGGCCAACGAGGGCGTCTTCACCAACGCACGCCCCCTCGCCTACCCTCCCCGCCATCTGCTGGTGCTGTCGTCGGCTACGGGAGCCGCCCTGCGCGACGTGCTGGCGGTGCTGAGCAAACGCTGGCCACTGACCACGGTGACGTTGATTGCCGTGCCGGTGCAAGGCGCCGAGGCGGCACCGGCGATCATTGCCGCCCTTAGTCTGCTCAATCGCCAGCCAGCGCTCGATCCCGCACAAGACGTGGTACTGATCACCCGTGGTGGCGGCAGCCTGGAGGACCTGTGGGCCTTCAATGACGAACATCTGGCCAGAGCCATTCATCATTCCCGTCTGCCGGTGATGTCAGCGGTAGGTCATGAAACCGACCAGAGCCTGTCCGATCTGGCGGCGGATGCCAGCGCGCCGACGCCCTCAGCCGCGGCCGAACGGCTGGTGCCATCGAAACAGGAGCTGGTCAGCCAGCTCAGGCAACTCGAAGGGAGACTCAAGGGCGCCCAGTTACGCCACTTGCAGCGGGAAGGACAGCGACTGGATCACCTGCGGGCGCGGCTACGCCATCCCGGGGAGGCCATCGTGCGCCAGCGCCAGACTCTCGACCAGCTGCGCTCGCGCATGGCGCGGGCCATGGCCGGGAGGATGAACGGCGAGCAGCAACGATACCTCGATCTGACCCGGCGACTGGCGCTACGCTCTCCACAACGGGCTGTGGCGGAGCATCACAAGCAGCTGACCGATCTGAAGCGACGGCTTGTGGCTGCCCAGCACCAGCAGCTGACGCGACAACGCCAGCGACTGAGCGCCACTGTGCGCGAGCTGCAGGCTGTCAGCCCACTGGCCGTGCTGGCTCGTGGTTACAGCATCCTGACCAATCCACGGGGTGAGGCGCTGACCCAGGCGAGCCAGACGCACCCAGGGGAGCACCTGCAGGCTCGCCTGCAGGAGGGGGTCCTGCATCTCGAGGTGATCGATACCGCCCCGGCCAGCGAGCGCTCTTCCACCGTCATCGATCCTGGCGGCTCCTGACAACGGGGACTGACAACGGCTTCTGGCGACGGAGCCCGCCTCACTGCGGAAGCCGTCGCCGGCTGGCGCTCCTACGCCTGGCTAGCGCGCCTGATCGGCCATACCCGGCTTGAACGATGCGGGTTCCAGCTCGTGACGGGACAGCAGCTTGTAGAAGTCGGTGCGGTTGCGGCCTGCGATGCGTGCCGCCTGTGTCACATTGCCTTCGGTGATCTTCAGCACCTTGACCAGATAGCTACGCTCAAAGCCTGCCCTCGCGTCGTTGAAGGTCGGCATGGCATTGTCTTCCGCCGCCAACGCCTGGGCCACCAAGGCTTCGGGAATCATTGGCGCACTGGACAGCGCCACGCACTGTTCCACCACGTTGACCAGCTGACGCACGTTGCCAGGCCAGGCGCAGGTTGCCAGCAGATTGAGCGCTTCCGGCGAGAAGCCCTTGACGAACGGCTTGTGGCGCGACGCCGCCTGGGCAACCAGGTGCTTCACCAGCAGCGGCACATCCTCGGCGCGATCCTTGAGCGCCGGCAGCTTCAGATTGACCACGTTCAGTCGATAGTAGAGGTCTTCACGAAACTCGCCTTCGTGCATGGCCTGGTCGAGATCGCGGTGGGTCGCTGACAGCACCCGCACATCCACCGGTACCGACGTGGTGGAGCCCACTGGCCGTACCTGACGCTCCTGCAGCACGCGCAGCAGCTTGACCTGTATCGCCAGGGGCATGTCCCCGATTTCGTCCAGGAACAGGGTGCCGCCATCTGCCGCCTGGAACAGGCCACCATGTTCGCTGATGGCGCCCGTAAAGGCGCCCTTGGCGTGGCCGAACAGCTCGCTTTCCAGCAGTTGTTCCGGCAAGGCACCGCAGTTGATCGCAATGAAAGGCTTGTCGGCCCGCGCGCTGGCCTTGTGAATCGCGTTGGCCAACAGCTCCTTGCCGGAGCCAGAAGGTCCGGTGACCAATACGCTGACGTCGGAGCCTGCCACCATCCTGGCCTGCTCGAGGATCCGCTCCATCTCGGGACTGCGGGTAATGATGGCCTCGCGCCAACTGTCATCACCTTCGACACCGCTGGCGGTGTTCGACAATGCATCGTCAATGGCACCGAACAGCTCTTCACGGTCCACCGGCTTGGTCAGGAAACTGAACACACCCTGGCGAGTGGCGCTGACCGCATCCGGAATCGACCCATGGGCGGTGAGGATGATCACCGGAAGACCCGGCATGCGCCGCTGAATTTCCTGAAACAGCGCCATGCCGTCCATTTCATCCATGCGCAAATCCGACAACACCAGATCCGGGCGCCCTTCCTCCAGTCGCTTGAGCGCCTCGCGACCGCTCTCGGCAGTGGTAACGCGATAGCCGCGGCTTTCCAGGCGCATGCCAAGAAGTTTCAGCAGGCTGACATCATCGTCAACCAGCAGTACATGGGCACTCGTCTTGGCACTCAAGGTTGCTGCGACTTGCTTCATATCGCCGTCTCCACAGGTTTCATTCCGTCTGTTGGCGCAGGTTGATGTTCTGTTCGATCGCGGTCAGCGCGTCCAGCTTATCGGCCAGCGCCTGATTCTCCTCACGCAGTCGCGATAGCTCGCCATGGTGACGTCCGGCCCGCTGGCTGAGAGCACGGCGGCCCTCCAGCTCGTTAAGCCAGTAGCGCATCAGCGGCTGCAGTTCGCTGGGGGCCATGCTGAGGTCGGCCTTGTACAATTCGGAGGCCTGGTTCCACTGCGCCTCGCTGCCCCAGGCAAGCACCACGGCACGGCCAAGGCGTTGTTCCGGCGCGTGCCCTTCCAGCAGGGCCAGCATGGTATTGCGCCACTCTCGGTCTCCCCGCTGGGAGGCAAGCCCAAAGGCGACCCAGTCCGTCAGCATGCACTCTGACTCAGCGAAGGTGGGAATATCGGCATGGCATGCGCTCAGGTCGAGCGTTTCGACCTTGGGTGCGGTCACGCCACCAGGCTCGATAGGCAGGTACTCACAGCCGCTGAGCAGCGCCAACAGGGCGACAACAGCAGCGGGGCCGGCGGCGCGATATCGCGAGCGCCGGGGTGTCAGGGTCGCACCCCTAGAGGTCATAGCGTCAGGTTCCTTGCGTGCTGGCCCGTCAATGCGGGCCTTGTATCGTTATAGGGGTCGCTGCCGCGACCCTGTGGCGGCGCCACGGGCAGACTCAGGCGAAAACACACCGGCCAGTCTGGATCGTCGACCAGTTCGAGCCGGCCATTTTGCAGCCGTGCGCAGTCTGCCGCCACCGACAGGCCAATCCCGGAGCCCTTGAGGGCGCCCTTGCGGCGAGCCCGGCCCTGATAGAAGGCCTCGAACAGATGCTCGCGATCCTGCTCTGCGATCGGATCGCCGGTATTGGCCACCTCAAGTTCCAGGCGGTCCTGGCGGGTCCGAGCACGAATAAGCAGCTTGCCGCCGTCTTCTCCATATGCCACCGCATTGGATACCAGGTTATCCAGCAGTCTGGCGGTGGCCTGGTGATCGGCGTTCCACTGCAGCGGACCGGAAAACACCTCGACCTGCATGTCCTTCGATTGCAGGCTGAGCCTGTGCTTGGCCAGCACCTCTCGCGCCACGGTCGCCATGTCGATGCGCTCGATGGAGGCACTGCGGTGATGCTGCAGCAAATTATAGTCCAGCAGCTGCTCGATCAGCCGTTGAAGCTCGGCGCCACTGGCGTCGATCAACTCCAGCACTTCTCGCTGACGTGGGCTGAGCTCACCTGCCACCCCATCAGACAGCAGGGCGGAGCCCTCTCGCACACTGGCCAGCGGCGTCTTCAACTCGTGGGACATATGCCGCAGGAACTGCTGCTTCTGCGCTTCGAGCTCTTCAAGGCGGTGGGTCAGCCAGTCCAGACGCTCACCCAGGGCGACCAGCTCCGCGGGACCCTGAACGCGACCAGCGAGACGATCCTGATGACCACTGCCGATGCCGAGAATACGCCGCTCCAACTGACGCACCGGGCGAATGATCAGCCGCGTGAACAGCAGCATCAACAGCAGGCTGGATGACACCAGCGCCCCCGTCTGCCACCACAGCCGCTGCTGCACCTGCTCGGCCCTTTCGCGTATGGCATCCAGGCGCTGATCGATGCGCAGGTTGGTGGCCTGGCGCATGCCTTCGACGTGTCGGGAAAAGGGGACAAAGGTGTCCAGCGAACCGATAAAGGCGTCCTGCTCCTTCTCGGGCAGGGTCGCCAGCTGATTCAACAGCCGTTCCAGTGCCAGGATGTCGGGGTCCTCAGGCAGCAGCAGGCGCTGGCGCGCCAGCAACTGGCGGAATTCCGCCACCCTCTCGGCGTAGATGTCGAGCAGACTCTCTTCCTGAACCACGGCGTACTGGCGCGCCCCACGCTCCATCTCCACCGCCAGGGAGCCCAGGGTGCGGGCACGCCGTGTCTCCGACACCGCTTGACGAGCGCTGACTTCGGCCAGGCGCGACAATTCGGACAGCGCCTGACCTGCCTGGTACATCAGTACACCAAGCGGCAGCATCACCACCACAAAGGCCAGCAATACCAGTTGCAACAACGAACGGGGGCGCCAACGGCGCGTAGCGGCAGTGGTCATGACCAGAGTTCTGTGAAGGAAGGTGAATGAAGCGTCCATCAATCCATCCAGAAGGATACCAGAGTTAGGCCACTCGCCCCGCGTCAACCTCTCATTCGGCATCGCTTGCGAAAAAAAAGGGGCCGGCTGAGCCGGCCCGAATACGCAGGGAACTGAAGGGTCGAAAAACAGATCAATCGATGGCCTGGTCCGCCCATTGAACGGTTTTCCGTTGGCCCGAAGGCCCGAAGCCAGAACACCGCCGTCGTCACCAGGGACCTGACGGTGTTCAGCGGATGGTCTCCCATCCCGCCTCGTTCTGGCCCCGTCGCCGCAGCGCCGGAGCGACATACTCCCCCGAAGGGGTCGGCATCCTTGCCAGAGCATCCTTGCTCTTCACGATACCTGTCCATGCCAACAAGGCCGGTACCGTCTCATCGCAACCTTGTGTTTCACATAGCGTGTCGCACATCACGCGGAGCAGACGCAGAGATCGACATAGACGCACAGGGCAGTGATTCTGTGCCAATCTCGGAGAATTAGACGGCTATGCGGCTAGTCCTCCCCGCTCGTTAAATACATAGCGAAAGCTGTGCCAAAAAAACATAAAAGTCATTAATATCAACAATATAAAAAACACGAAACGCCACCAAACTGTGCTGTAAGCTCAATCAGCGTCGATCGACATGTCGCCCACGACCAAAAACGTCTCTGTTTGCCGACGCAATTTCAGGGTTTTTTCAGAAAACCAGGAAAAACAAAAAGATGCGGCGTCTCCTATTGGAGACGCCGCATCTTTTCTGAGACTCCCTACCAACAACAGGGCTTGTCGCTAGGGCGGATAAACCGGGCTGACAAACAGCGCTTGTCGGTGCCGACGGTCAATCTCCCCGCGAATGCACGCACGGCGATCATCGTGACCGGTCAGCTACTCACCCGGAGCTTGCCTAGGCTATAACCCCTTGCAGAGAACCTTGGACTGCCGCGCATGATTGTAGGCATCGCGCCTGAGCGGTGGGAGCTCGTCCAGCGCCGATGGCACGAAACCATGCTCCAGAAACCAGTGGGCCGTATGCGTCGTCAGTGCGAACAGACGCTGAATCCCCTGCCGCCGAGCCAGACGCTCGATCTCTGCCAGCAGGCGCTCCCCCCTGGCCCCACTGCGATAGTCAGGATGCACCGCCACGCAGGCCAGCTCGGCGACGCTTGCGTCAGTGAAACGGTGCAGTGCGGCGCAACCGATCACCATGCCATCCCGCTCGATGACCAGGTAGTCATCAATTTCATGCTCCAGTCGCTCGCGGGAACGTGGCACCAGCATACCGCGCTTTTCGAGGGGCTCCAGCAGCTCGAGCAACCCTCCGATATCATCGATCTCGGCCGCTCGGAGCTGCTCATAGCGATGCTCGGTGATCATGGTGCCGACACCATCACGGGTGAACAGCTCGGCCAGCAATGCATCCGCATCACGCCAGGACAGCAGGTGGGTGCGCGCCACCCCATGGGTGGCCGCCTCGCAGGCGGCCTCCAGATGTCGCGAGCGCTCTTCCGCCGGATCAGCCTCGGCCAACAGCGGGCGCGCCTGGGCAGGGGTGAGCTGGCGTAACAGCTGCCCGCCCTCATCGCACAGGCCGTCGGACTGCCCCAGCAGGATCAGCTTGTCGGCCTTGAGCGCCACAGCGACCTGCTGGGCGACTTCCGCCGCATCCAGGTCAAACACTTCGCCGGTGCTGGAGAAGCCAAGCGGTGGCAACAACACCAGCGACTGCTGGTCGAGCAAGGCCCGCACCGCACCAGAGCGCACCCGGCGCACCTCGCCGGAGCGCTGAAAGTCGACACCGTCACGCACGCCCAGCGGCTTGGCCATGACCAGATTGCCGGACACGGTCGTCAGCTCGATGCCATGCAGCGGCGTATTGGGTAGCCCCAGCGACAGCCGTGCTTCCAGCCACAGACGCTGCTCGGCGGCGACACGCTCCACCCGAGCCATGATGGTGTCGTCGGCCACCCAACGTGCCTGGTGGCGCACCGGAACGATGCCCTCACTGTCGAGCACGGCGTGCACCTGGTGACGAATGCCAAAGACCACCACCAGCTTGACCCCCAGGGTATGCAGCAGTGCCAGATCCTGAATCAGGGACTCGCCTCGGCCGGCCGCCATCGCCTCCCCTTCGACCAGCACCACAAAGGTTCGGCCTCGGTGGGCATTGATGTAGGGGGATGAGTGGCGAAACCAGTCAACGAAGGAGAAAGAGGTAGTCAAGGACCGAACCTGCTGCAGCGGACGAGGGGAATGATGGAGTCATCACTATATCAGAGCCTGCTGGCGCTCCACACCTGCGCGCCCAGGGTCGCAAACGACGACGGCGCCCGCAGGCGCCGTCGATATCCAGGGCAGACACTGAGATCAGTTGAAGATGCCCTTGAACATGAAGAAGAACATGATGGCAAGACCCGCACCCGCCGGCAGCGTGATCAGCCAAGACATCACGATGGTGCCGATGACGCGCAGGTTGAGCGCGGCCAGACCGCGTGCCAGTCCCACACCAAGCACCGCACCTACCAGCGTATGGGTGGTCGAGATCGGCAGACCGGTGCCCGATGCCAGCACCACCGTGGTGGCGGCGGCCAGAGTCGCGGCGAAGCCACGGCTCGGCGTCAGTTCGGTGATGCCGGTCCCCACGGTGGCGATGACCTTGTGGCCATAGGTCACCAGGCCGACGACGATACCCCCGCCGCCGAGCACCAGCACCCACCAGGGCACAGCCGACGCCCCTTGAATGCTGCCGTGCTCATGCACCACGCTGATGACCGCCGCCAGCGGGCCCACGGCGTTGGCCACGTCGTTGGAGCCATGGGCAAACGCCATGGCGCAGGCGGTAAAGATCATCAGTACGCCGAAGACTCGCTCGACCCCTTCAAAGCCGAAGGCATCGGTCTTGCGCTGGCTGCGATCGATGCTGCGCTCACGCCAGACACCCAGACCCGCCAGCGCCACACCAAAGGCCAAGGCAATCAGCAGGCTCTCGAAGGGCGCCAGGTGCAGACCCACATGCTTGAGGCCCTTGGTCAAGGTCACCATGGCGACGATGAAGCCGACCAGGAACACATACATGGGCACGTAGCGCTTGGCCGCGACGAACGGATCGTCGGCCTCGAAGACCAGGCGCTGGACCGATTTGAACAGCATGAAGCCAATGGAACCCGCCAGCAGCGGGGACACGATCCAGCTGGCGGCGATCTGGCCGACCTTGCTCCAACCGACGGCCTCGATACCAAGGCCGGCCAGGGCAAAACCGACAATCGCGCCGACGATGGAGTGGGTGGTGGACACCGGCCAGCCCTTCATCGAGGCGATCAACAGCCAGGTCCCTGCCGCCAGCAGCGAGGCCAGCATGCCGTAGACCAAAAGTTGTGGATCGTTTTCGAGCAGCGCCGGATTGATGATGCCTTTGCGGATCGTTTCCGTGACCTGGCCACCGGCCAGCCAGGCGCCGAGGAATTCGAAGATGACGGCGATAATGATCGCCTGTTTGATGGTGACCGCCCGAGACCCTACCGAGGTCCCCATGGCGTTGGCGACGTCATTGGCGCCGACACCCCAGGCCATGAAGAAACCAAACACGCAGGCCAGTAGGATGAAGATGTCACCGTGCTGGGCAATGATCGACATGGGAGAAGATCCCTTGATTGCTGACTGAGGAAACTCTGAATGACGTCAGGCCGCGTTGGCGCGGCCTGTCGGGGCGACGGTCTTCAATTCGCCGTCATGATCTGGAGGCGACTGCCGACCCGCTCGGCGCGGTCCGACACTTCACCGATCCATTCGATGATCTGATAGAGGAACATCACGTCAACCGGCGGCAGGTCCTTCTCGAGGACAAACAGCTGTCGGCGAATGGCGATCTGCTGCTCGTCGGCACGTTGTTCCAGCGCGTGCAGATCACGAATCAGCTTCTGCATCAGCTCGGTCACGTTCTTGCCGAAGCCGGACTCGAGCAGGTCCTTGAGTTCTTCCAGGGCCTGGCGTGCCTGGGCGACACAGTCGACCGATGTGGCGATGTACTCGCGCATCGGCGTCGCCAGGGAGTCGGGCACCTGCATCTGACGCCCGAGCATGATGCCGGTGATATCGCGGGTCTTGTTGGCGATCTTGTCCTGCACGCTGACCAGATCGAGCAGGTCAGAGCGAGATACCGGCAAGAACAGGGTATTGGGCAAGTTGAGACGCAGCTCGGTCTTGAGCGAGTCGGCCTCATGCTCGAGTCGAGTGATCACTTCGCGGTGCGCGGCGGCAGCATCCCAGTCACCCTGCAGCGTTGCCTCGAAGAACGGCAACAGCTCAGCAGAGCAGTCGTGGGCCTTTTCGATGTGGGCCAGCAGCGGTTGAAACGGGGAGCGGCCAAACATCGCCGAAAACGGATTTGATGTCACCATAGGGAGTCACGGACACTGGAGAAATGGCGGCGACAGTATAGTGACCCCAAACTGTCACGTCATGGAAAAGTTACCGTCATCACCACGCAATCTTGACCCGGTCCATATTCCCTTTGGCACGCCAGGACACCACTATGAGCCATGAAATCGAACTAAAGCTCGCCCTCGGACAGCATGGCCCCGACGCGCTGCGCCGCCACCCTCGCCTGGCCGGCGCCGACAGCCAGCGCAAGACGCTGATCAATACCTACTTCGACACCCCTGAAGATGACCTGAAAAAGGCACGCGTCGCCCTCCGGCTCAGAAAGATCGGCGACCAGTGGCTGCAGACTTTGAAAACCAGTGGCCAGGGCAGCTCCGGCTTGTCCACCCGTGGCGAGTGGGAGTGGCAGGTAGACGGCGACCAGCTGGACCTCGACGGTCTGCGTGACTTGCCGCCCTTTCAGGCGCTGGCCGATGACGTCGATATCGATGTGCTGCTGTCGCGCCTGAGGCCTCGCTTCACCACCAACTTCCAGCGCCAGCTGTGGTGGGTAGACAGCGATGGCAGCCAGATCGAAGTCGCCCTCGACGAGGGCTCCATCGAGGTGGGCGAGGCCTGCTGCGTCATTCGTGAGCTGGAGCTCGAACTCAAGCAGGGTGAGGCGTCGCGCCTGCTCGAACTGGCCGAGGGCTTCGCTGAAAGCGTGCCGCTGCGGCCTTCGGACTCGAGCAAGGCCGCACGCGGCACCGCCCTCACCCAAGGCTGGCAACTGCCCCCTGGCAGAGGACCACAGGATCGCCTGCACCAGGTGGTCGTTGCTCTGGATGCCTACGCAGATACCCAGCAGCAGCGCTGGCGCGAGGCCGCCTGCGAGGCGCTTGGACACCTAGCCGAGGACAGCGACAGTGCCGACATCAGCCGCGACGCTCACAGCTTGCGCGACGCGTTGCAGCAGGCACCGCAGGAGCAGGACTGGCTCACCTCGGAGATGGGAGCGCTATTGTTGCGGTTGGGTCGCCGGCTACCCCAGAGCGTCGAGATGGAGTAACGTCAGTGGCGAGGTAGCGCGCTGTCTACGGCGCGCCCACCCCAGGCCTGTATCCCGATCGATCAGGCCTTGTGTCGATCCAACTCTGTGTCGATCAGACCCTGTATCGAGCAGCCTGGTATCGAGCAGCCCTTGTATCGAGCAGCCCTTGTATCGAGCAGCCCCTGGCCGACACAGATCATGATCAGGCTTATGTCTCTTACCACTGTCTATCAGCCCTATCTATCAGCCCTATCTCTCACTACAGCGAAAGGAAAGCGCCCGTGATCAATGGCCATAAGCCGGCTGCCGAAGGCCTCAAGACTCGCGTGTTTCAGATCATCTTCGAGTCCGACACGCGCCTTGCCAAAGGCTTCGATATTGCCCTGATCACGGCCATTCTCCTCAGCGTGCTGGTAGTGGTGCTTGAGAGTGTGGATGGACTGCGCGCCGAGCATGGAGAGCTGTTTCGCTCGCTGGAATGGACCTTCACGATTCTCTTCACTATCGAGCTTGGCCTGCGGCTCTACTGCCTGGAGCGCCCGCTCAACTACTTGAAGAGCTTCTACGGCGCCGTTGATCTGATCGCGATCCTGCCAAGTTGGCTGGCGCTCCTGATTCCCGGCGCACAGTCGCTGATCGTGATTCGTCTGCTCAGAAGCCTGCGTATCTTCCGAGTACTGCGACTGATGGAGTTCGTCGGCGAAGGCAGGTTGCTGATCGATGCCCTGAAACGCAGCGGCCATCAAATCTTTCTGTTTCTGTTCACCGTGTTCATGCTGGTCACGATCTTCGCCTCCCTGATGTACTTGATAGAGCCCAGGGAAGCGGGCTTCACCAGTATCCCCGTCGCCATCTACTGGGCGGTGGTCACGCTGACCACCGTCGGCTATGGCGATATCTCACCGGTCACACCACTGGGCCAGGCGATCAGTGTGGTGGTCATGCTGATCGGCTACTCGATCATCGCGGTGCCCACCGGCGTGTTCTCCGCCGAGGTCATCCGTTCGATCCGATCAGACCGCTACTCGGACGAGGCCTGCCCTGGCTGCGGCCATGACCGTCATGAGCAGCGGGCCAAGTACTGCCTGATCTGTGGCACCTGGCTGGACGAGGAAACGCCGGACCCCAACGCCCCAGAGCCAGAACCTGAATCAGAGGGCGACGCGGGCGATGAACAAACGCCCAGCCCTGCTGACGACAAATAGCCAGCTCGCACTCACCATTCCTCGGGGCAGGCTTCCCCGGGACAACCCCGGCTCGCCTACTCGGTGAACGGCGCCACATCCCCACGACCTTCACGCACGATGACGGGCGGCATCTCGCGCAGGTCGATGACGCTGGTGGGCTCGAGCGTGCAGGCCCCGGCATCGATGATCAGGTCGAGATGCGCACCGAAGCGGTCACGAATCTCTTCCGGATCGGTCATAGGCAGCGTCTCGTCCACGGGAATCAGGGTCACGCTCATCAAGGGTTCGCCCAGCCGCTCCAACAGCGCTCTCGATATCTCGTGGTCCGGCACCCGCACGCCGATCGAGCGGCGCTTGGGATGCAGCAACAACCGGGGCACTTCCGTGGTGGCGTTGAGGATAAAGGTGTAAGCACCAGGCGTATGAGCCTTGAGCAAGCGGAAGACGGCATTGTCCACCTTGGCATACGTACCGATCTCGGACAGGTCCGAACACACCAGGGTGAAATTGTGCTTGTCATCCAACGAGCGCAGCCACTTGATCTTCTCGATGGCCTTCTTGTCACCCAGATGACAGCCCAGGGCATAGCCCGAATCCGTCGGATAGGCCACCACGCCCCCCTTGTGGATGATCTCCACCGCGCGATCGATCAAGCGCTTCTGGGGGTTGTCCGGGTGTATCTGAAAATACTGAGTCATGTCGCCTCCCTGGCGATGCAATAGAGCGTATGTAATGACAGCAGCGCATCAGGCATCACGGGCATCCGCTGTCTTTCAGGCCTTGCTGTGAGCCTAGACCGAATTGCTCCGGACGGCGTCCTCGCTCGCGCCGCTCAGGCGGTCCACCGAGACAGCTGCGGATGGGTCCATACCGGCCGCACGGCAGTGCGCGGGACCGCCGTCATGGTACCTGGCGCCAGATGCCCCCCAGGAAAATGAAAATCGCTGCCGAGGGATCCATACATGTCGCGTTCCATCAGCTGTCGCGCCAGATCCCGCGTGACGTCTGGATTCTGGGAACCGCTGACCAGTTCGGCTGCCTGTCCGCCAGCCGCACAGAACTCATCCAGCAGCAGACCACGCTTGCGCCGGGTCAGCTTGTAGCGCAAGGGATGAGCCAGCACCGCAACGCCGCCACTATCGAGGATCCATTCGACGATTTCCGACAGATACGGCCAATGCGATTTCACGTCACCTATCTTGCCGTTGCCCAGATACTTGCCAAACGCGGTCGGCAGATCGGCCACCAGTCCCTCGGCGACCATGACATGGGCAAAGTCCGGGCGATTGAGCGGACGATCACTGCCGGCCCAGGCACGCGCCTTGGCCAGCCCGTCGCTCAGCCCGATGCGCTCCAGCCGCTTGGCGATAGTGTCGGCGCGTTTTTCCCGCGCCAGCGCCTGCCCGGCCAGACCGCTTTCGAGCAGGGGACCGGCGCCACCAGGCAGCAAGCCCACCACATGGATATTGATCCCCCGCCACTGGCAGGAAAGCTCCGTGGCCGGCAGCAGTGACATGCCCAAGTCGCGGGCACGCTGGCCCGCCTCATCCACCCCAGCCAGGGTGTCATGATCGGTGAGAGCGACGTGGCTCAGCCCTTTCTGATGGCAAAGGTCCATCAGCGCAGTGGGTGCGAGAGCGCCATCCGAGGCCGTGGAATGCATGTGGAGGTCAACGGCGAGGGGCGCGCCTTCGAAGGTATCAACCAGCGCAGCGCGGCTGTCCAGCGCCGGCGTATCAGCAAGCGCAGGGGTATCAAAAAGGGAAGGCATGGGACAGGAAACTGGCTCCTCGACATGACGCCGGGCGGCGACTTTGACAGAATATGCCGTCCATGGTGCGCGTGGCGCCCGCCACGGTCAATGCTGACGCCCTGAACGCCAGCCTGTGCTGCCGCTCCCGTGACCGGTTCAACGGGCATTTACCTGTCCGCGCCGACGCCATCCGGTGATGCCAGTTAGCCTGCCCCAGCTGTCACGCTCGGGCCCCAATCGAGGAAGATGCGATGCTCTACGCTATCATCAGTCAAGATGTGGATAACAGCCTGGAACGGCGCCTGGCCGCGCGACCGGACCATCTGGCCCGCCTTGAAGCGCTGCGTGACGAAGGACGACTGGTGTTGGCTGGCCCGCACCCCGCCGTCGACAGCGACAACCCTGGAGATGCCGGATTCAGCGGCAGTCTGGTCGTGGCCGAATTTGCCGACCTGGCCACCGCCCAGGCCTGGGCGGACGCCGATCCCTACGTGATCGCGGGCGTCTACGCCAACGTCAGCGTCAAGCCTTTCAAGAAGGTCCTGCCCTGAACCAGGCACGCGCGACCCCGACACGTCGGTCGGGGCGCCATCACCCCTGAATCCAACGCAGCACCCTGTCAGCCAGCGAGCCAATGCGTCAGGCGTTCCGCTCCCCAGAACCTGGAGCCCCTCGCTGCGACGGCGCAGACGCCATTATCCACAGCAGCTTGTTCACAGAGACTGTGGAAAAGTCTGTTGAAACGCCGCGGACGCATTGCTGCAGCCCTGCTGTCACGCTTATGACAGCAAGATGATCATTTCTTGACCAGCTCTCATCCGCAGGAACCGATAGCCGTGACCCACGCTCCCGACGGCCTTCCCGCCCTGACCTCCGCAACGCCGGCCGAGCTTGAATGGCGTGAGGAAAGCAGCGGCCTGAGCCCGCACTCACGCGTCTTCGACGACGTCTACTTCTCCCGCCATGACGGTCGCGCTGAGACCGAGCACGTGTTCATTCACGCCAATCACCTGCCCCAGCGATTCCAGGAATGGACCCCGGAGCGGCCCCTCGTGATCGGCGAGACAGGCTTCGGTACGGGTTTGAATATGCTGTGTGCCTGGCAAGCCTTTGACCAGCACGCCCCCGCCGGTGCCCGCCTTCACCTGGTGTCCACTGAGCGCTACCCCATGTCCGCCGCTGACCTTGCCCAAGCGCTGGCGGGGTGGCCAGACCTGGCGGATCGCGCCGCCGCGCTCATCGAGGCCTGGCCTGAACCGGTCATCGGCGTTCACCGATTGACGCTGTCCCCGCGGGTGACTCTGGACCTCCACATCGGGGACAGTAGCGAGCGCCTGGCATTGCTGGATGGCCGAGTGGATGCCTGGTTCCTGGATGGCTTCGCCCCGGCCAAGAACCCTGACATGTGGCAACCCGCGCTGTTTGAGCAGATGGCGGCGCGCTCGCGCCCAGGCGCGACGTTTGCCACCTTCACCTGCGCGGGTATCGTCAAACGTGGCCTCAAGGCAGCGGGCTTTCAGTGGCGCAAGGTCCCAGGCCATGGACGTAAACGCGAGATGCTGGCCGGCGAGATCGACACGCCCCCAGCCGACAAGCGGCGTCAGGCAACCCCCTGGTATAGCCCACCGCCAGCTCTGCCCCATCGCCGGGTGGCCATCATCGGCGCCGGGATCGCCGGCTGTGCCACCGCCGAGGCGCTGGCTCGCCGTGGTATCGAGGTCACCTTGATCGACAGCACTGCGCCCGGGGCCGGGGCGTCGGGCAACGAACAGGGCGCCCTCTACGTCAAGCTGGCAGCCGATACCAACCACCAGAGCAGGGTCTACCTGGCTGGTCTGCTCTATAGCCAGCGTTGGCTGGCTCGGCTCGACGGCGAGGGTCAGCTGTGGTCACCCTGTGGCGTGCTGCAGCTGGCTCATGGGGACCGCGAGGCTCGCCGTCAGCGGCGCTTCCTCGAGCATCACCCGCTGCCGCACTCGGTGGTGCATTCGATCGATGCCGCGCAGGCATCACAACTGGCAGGAGTGCCTGTGACAGCGGGTGGGCTCTGTTATCCCGGAGCGGGCTGGGTCAAGCCACGCGCCCTGTGCGAGTTTCTGGTCGCACGTCCTGGCGTGAACTTCGTGAAGGCCCAGATCCACGATCTGAGGGCGTCAGACCAGGGCTGGCGTCTGCTGGGCACCGCAGCGGATGGCCGTCAGGTGGCGGTTGACGCAGACCAGGTCGTCATCGCCACTGCCCACCAGGCGAACCAGTTCGCGTATACCCAGGGGCTGCCGCTGCAGCCGGTCAGAGGCCAGGTCAGTCGCTGGCGACTGCCCCCTGACGCGCCGGCGCCGCAGCGGGTCGTCTGCGCAGGCGGCTATGTGGCTCCGCCCCTGGAGGGCGTACTGACCTTTGGCGCCACCTTCGTCCCCGGCCGCAGCGATGCCGACACGCTGCCAGAGGATCATGCGGCCAATCTAAGAGAACTCGACCAGACCTTGCCTGGCTACACCGACCGGCTGCGTGCACAGGGAATCACGCTAAGTACCGAGTCTCTCGACGGTAGAGGTGGCGTACGTTGCGCCAGCCCTGACAAGAGCCCCTACGCAGGCCCGCTGCCCGACCAGCAGGCCTGGGTCGAGGACTATGCGGTACTGGAAAAGGACGCCACCCGAGTGCCTGATACACCAGGTCGTCACCATCGGGGGCTCTGGATCAGCGCCGCCCACGGGTCCCGTGGCCTGGCCAGCGCGCCACTGTGCGCCGAGGTGCTGGCATCACGGATCTGCGACGAACCGCTGCCACTAGAAGCGCCACTGGCCGACCATCTGCACCCCGGGCGCAGGGTGATCAGAGACATCATTCAAGGCAAGCGTCGCCACTGATACCCGCCCTTGCTTCACTGGGGATCGGCAGCGAAGGGGCGCTAGACGTGAGTCGAGCGTCCCTTCGCTGTTTAGATATCGCCTTCTTCCTCGTCGTCAGCCAGATCCCTGCCAAAGGCACGCCACTGGGCCAATGTCAGCACTTCGGTACTCTCGGTCTCCAGGTCGTGGGCGATGATCAACTCTGAGCGCTCCAGCTGGGCCTTGAGTTGCTTGACCCAGCCGTGCATGCCTTCCCCTGTGTCTGTGGTGTCGTAGCCCTGACGAGTCACAAAGCTCTCGAGCAGTGCATCGAGGGTCTCTCTAGGCAGCATCCGATACGGCACTTCCACGAATCGACTCATGCGTCCTCCTTATCGCTCGCTTCCCATTGCGCTAGACGCTCGAGAAACGTGGCTTCATCGATGACCGGGACACCGGCTTGTTCGGCCTTGGCCAGCTTGCTTCCCGCACCGGGACCAGCCACCAGGCAATGGGTCTTCTTCGAGACGCTACCCGAGACCTTGGCACCGAGCGCCTGCAGGCGCGCCTTGCCCTCATCCCGCGTCATGGTTTCCAGGGTGCCGGTCAATACCCAGGTCTGGCCTTCCAGCGGTGTTGCCTGCTCGCTGACGCTGATCTCGTCCCAGCGGACTCCAGCCTCCAGCAACGCCTTGATGGTATCGACGTTGTGCTCCTGGTCGAAAAAGGTGGCCACATGCTTCGCCACCACCGGCCCTACGTCCTCGACGGCTTCCAGGGCCTCCCCATCGGCCTGCATCAGGGCCTCCAGGCTGCCAAAGTGGCTAGCCAGGTTGGCCGCGGTGGCTTCACCCACTTCGCGTATCCCTAGCGCATAGATGAACCGACCCAGCGTTGTGTCTTTCGAGCGCTCGAGCGCCTTGACCAGATTGGTCGCGGACTTCTCCGCCATGCGAGGCAGCCCGGCAAGCTCCGGTGTCGTCAGCGAGAACAGGTCCGCCGGCGTCTTGACCATGTCACGATCCACCAGCGCCTCGATCAGCTTCACTCCAAGCCCATCGATATCCAGCGCGCGACGTGAGGCGAAGTGCTTGAGCGCTTCCTTGCGCTGGGCAGCGCAGTAAAGCCCGCCGGAGCAGCGAGCCACCGCCTCGCCCTCGATACGCTCGATCTCGGACTCACAGACCGGGCAATGCTGGGGAAAGGCGATGTCTTGGCCCTCGCCGTCGGCGGCAGCCTCGACCACCCGAACTACCTGAGGAATAACGTCCCCTGCGCGCCGAATAGCGACACGATCGCCAATGCGCACACCCAGGCGCGCGATCTCGTCCGCGTTGTGCAGAGTCGCATTGGACACCGTGACGCCTGCTACGCTGACAGGCTCCAGTCGCGCCACTGGAGTGATGGCGCCGGTTCGGCCGACCTGGAACTCGACATCCTTCAGGGTGGTGGTCTGCTCCTGGGCGGGAAACTTGAAGGCTATCGCCCAGCGTGGCGCGCGCGAGACGAACCCCAGCTCCCGCTGCAGGCGCAATTCATCCACCTTGATCACCACGCCATCGATGTCCACATCCAGGGAATCGCGGCGCTCGCCAAGGCGCCGGCAGTAGTCGATCACCCCCTCGGCGCCGGTGACCACCTCGAGGTCACGGCTGACCGGAAGCCCCACCGCTGCCAGTGAGTGCATCAGCTCACTGTGGGTCCTGGCGCCCTGATCCGGCTCCAGCCTGGCGACCTGATAAGCGCTGAATTCCAGGGGACGCTTGGCCGTCACTCTGGGATCGAGCTGACGCAGACTACCGGCGGCGGCGTTGCGGGGATTGGCGAAGACCTTGTCATCCTGCTCCCGCGCCCTTTCGTTCATGGCTTCGAACTCCCGGTGGCGCATGACCACCTCGCCACGCACCTCCATCAGGCTAGGCGCCTGGTCGCCGCGCAAGCGCAGCGGAATCGACTTGAGGGTCTTGAGGTTGGACAGAATTCCCTCGCCGGTACGGCCATCTCCGCGGGTGGCCCCGCTGACCAGCACACCCTGCTCGTACACCAGCGACACGGCGGCGCCATCCAGCTTCGGCTCGCAGACAAACGACAGCGCCTCAGGCGAGAGCTCCAGCCGTTCGGCCACGCGGTTCACGAAGGCGCGAAGCTCCTCATCGTCAAAGGCGTTGTCGAGGGACAGCATCGGCAGCGCATGGGTGACTTCAGGAAAACCATCGGCAGGCTTGGCCCCCACCCGCTGGGTCGGGGACTGCGGGCTGGCGAGGTCGGGGTGCGCCTGCTCGAGCTCGCTCAATCGACGCAATTTGCGGTCATACTCGATGTCCGGCAGACGCGGATCATCCAGCACGTAGTAGCGATAGTTGGCGTCATCGAGTTCGGTGCGCAGTTGCGCCACCTCGTCGCGAATCGAAGCGTCGGTGGTCATGTCAGCCCTTTGGCGAATAGCAAACGTCTTGGTCTGGCACCATTTTACCCCATGCCCCTCGGGAAAAAACCGCTGCGGGACCGCTCTCGCCAGACGACGCAAATGCAAGCGGCCCCGTGTTTTCACGGGGCCGCTTTCTCTTTACTGCTGACTTGACCGGCTGTCTGGTATCGCTGTCACGGTGGCAGTCTTCGCCATGCATCACGCCGTAGCCGTCGGTCGATGGAGAACGAGCGTCGCCGCTCCTCTCAGTTGACCTGGTAGCGATGCAGACGATGCCTGCGCTCGAACTCCTGCACGCGCTGACGAGCGAACTCCACGGTTTGAGCGGTCATTACGCTGCGGTTTTCATCCTTCAGCTCGCCCCCCATGTGGCGCACGATCACCATGGCGGTCTCGACCATGGCCTCAAAGGCAGCCGAGCTGTCCTTGGCGCTGGGTAGCGGCATCAACAGGGTGATGCCCGGGGTCGTGAAGTCGTCCATCGCCTCGATCGGGAAGGTGCCCGGCTTGAGCACGTTCACCATGGAGAACTGCAGGGCGCTGCCCTCGTCCTCGGTCTCGAACCGGTGGAAGATCCCCATCTCACGACTGTAGCGCAGGCCGCAGGCCATCATCAGCTCTAGCAGCGTTGTGCCGGGGAAGCCGTTCTCATCACGGGACATGACGCTGATGACGATGATTTCCTCGGCGTTGCTGAGACTGTCGCGGGCGTGCTCGGCATTGACATCATGACGAAGCGCCTTTTCCAGCACAGGATGCGGGCGTACCTTGCCGCCGTGCCCGCTATCGAAACCTTCGTCGTAAGCGGCATACCCACTACCATCCTCAACGTCAAACTCGGGCTCGGGAACGTCTGCTTCCCAGCGCGGCTCGGCCGCTGGTGCCTGGTGGGAGGCCTGAAGCGTCTGCTCGTGCTCGGCTGTTGCCCGCTGGCGCTCGGCTGTTATCCGCTCGCGCTCGGACCGCTTCAGCGCAGCTTCCCGCTCTGCGGCCAGGTGCTGTCGCTCTGCCTGCTCGCGTTCCCGCTTGGCGGCGTTTTCGGCATCCTGCTCGGCCTTGCGCTTGGCAGCTTCTGCTTTCTGCTCAGCCTTGAGGCGGGCCTTTTCCGCTTTCTGCTGTTCACGCCGTTCGCGGCGCTCGCTGACGCTCTTCTGCAACGAGGCGCCAAAGCGCTGCATGGAGCTTCCCATACGGCGTGAGCGATCCTTGAGCGAGTCACCCATGCCCTCGAAGTCGACCAGGCGATACTGATCTTCGTCGAAGTCTTCATGATCTTCAGGATCGGCAGCCAGGTGCATGGCGTTCGGGTCGCGTCTTGCGGTGCGCTCTTCCGCACCCTTGACGCCAGCTTCACCAGTGGTGTCGCTATCGTCAGCGGTGGCAGACAGCACCGGCTCGCGACGATCCCCAGCATCGGCCGGACCAGCCGCTTCTGCGTCCACGTGCGCCGCCGGTGTCTCGGCAACGCTCGGGGTGTCGGCGGGTGGAGCCTCTGACGCTTCTGGGGCCTCGCTCGGAATAGCGGGCGCCGGGGCTGTTCTATCCACCCCAGCCGCATGCGCATTTTCTTCAACCTCAGCCGCGGGCGCTGACCTTTCAACCTCAGCCGCAGGCGCTTTCTTCTCAACCTCAGCCGCAGGCGCTGTTGTTTCAACCCCAGCCGCGGGCGCTGTCCTTTCAACCTCAGCGTCAATCCCGGCCGCAGGTGCTGTTCTATCCACCCCAGCCGCAGGCGCTTTTTCTTCAACCCCAGCCGCAGGCGCTTCAGCAGTCGTCACCCCAGCCCTACCACGGTGGGCCTGACTGGAGCGGAATTCGGACAATACCCGAGAAGGTCCAGGATGCTCCTGGCGCTCAAGCTTGGGTTTGGGCTGCACACTGGAGAAATCGGCGGGCTTGATCACCCGAGCCCCTCCGTTGGGCAGCTCCCAATTGATTTCTTCCTCGCGCGCTCTCTCTTCGGGGTCATCCAGATCAGAGCCCCCGTCTACTGTGTCACGTCTGGCGGACACATTGACGCCAGGATGGCCCGCAACGGCGGCCTCCTGTGCCTGGCTTCGATCCAAGCCAGCGTCATCGAGAACGTCTCCCTGCACCTCATCCAGGCGGGGAGTGCGACGTTGGCGCTGCAGGCGACGCGCCCCATCGATAACGATGAGGGTCACCAGTGCCAGCCCCAGAATGATCAGCCACTCTCTTAGTTCCATGGGTCGTCATGCCTTTGCTAAGGCGCCATGCCTGATGGTTGTCCGTCAACAGCATAGCGTGATTGCGAAAAAAAGGGCCACTTTTTTGTTTGTCAAGCGTCGGATTTTTTCCGCTCTTCTCGACAATGCCCTTCGCATTCGCCCTTCCAACTCCCTTTGCTTACCTTGCCATGCAGCATCATGGTCTTATTGGGACACCCTATTATAACCGCCTTTAAAGTGCATCATGCTTCTGCCAAAGCCGCAGCTTCGTCAACGCCAACAGACACCAGACGAGAGACACCGGGCTCCTGCATGGTGACACCCATCAATCGTTCCCCGGCTTCCATGGCGATCTTGTTATGGGTGATATAGATAAACTGCACGCTGTCGGACATCTCCTTCACCAACTTGGCATAGCGGCCAACATTGGCATCGTCCAGAGGTGCATCCACTTCATCCAGCATGCAGAACGGTGCCGGATTCAATTGGAAGATCGCAAATACCATCGACAGCGCGGTGAGGGCTTTTTCTCCCCCTGACAGCAAATGAATGGTGCTGTTCTTCTTGCCCGGTGGTCGTGCCATGATCGCCACGCCGGTCTCCAGCAAATCCTCGCCTGTCAGGGTCAACCATGCGGCTCCGCCCCCAAAGACTCGCGGAAAAAGAGACTGCAGCCCGGCGTTGACCCGCTCGAAGGTATCGCGGAAACGGGCACGGGTCTCCTGGTCAATGCGCCGAATCGCCTTGTCCAGTGTCTCCAACGCTTCATTGAGCTCGGCCTGCTGCGCCTCCAGATAGTCGCGCCGCTCGGCCTGCTGCTCGTACTCCTCGATGGCCGCCAGGTTGATGGCACCCAGCCGCCGGATCTTCTCACCCAGCTCTTCCAACCGGGTCTGCCAGGCCGATTCGGTGGCATTCGGGTCGAGCTGCTCGGTCAATGCTGCCGCATCGTGCCCCAGCTCCTTGAGCTGTTCGTCCTGGGTCTCGGCCTTCAGCGCCAGCGCCTGCACCTGCATGCGCGCTTCCTGCAACCGCTCACGAACCCCGTCCAGGTTACGTTCATGGGTCTGTCGCGCCTGCTCGTCATCCCTCAGGCGCTCGACCAGCGCGGCCGCTCTGGCCCGGGACTCGTTGAGCTGACGCTCCTCCTGCTCACGCCGATGCAGCAACTCATCCAGTTGCTCACGACGCTCTTCATCAGGCTCATGCAGGCCTTCGCGGGCCTCTTCAAGCTCTGCCACACGCTCTTCCAGGCGTGCACGGGTATCCCCCGCACGGCCCTGCTGCTCGGCCAGGCCGGCTCTTTCGGTGGTCAGCCGCTGGTGCTCCAGCGTCAGTTGCTGAGCTCGTTCGGCTAGCGGGCGTTGGCGAGCACGCAACGTGGCGAGACGCTCGCGGGCCTCGCTGCGGGAGCGCTCGAGGCGCTCGCGTACGCTGGCGCCGTCTTCGAGGCGGGCCATCGCCGTTTGCCACTGCTCGCGCATTTCCTCGATGGCGAGCCGCGCCTCTTCATCTGCCTCACTCAGTCCTTCCAGCTCTTCGTGGATCTCCGCACCCCGACGTGAAAGGTGCTCCAGCCGGCTGGCCAGGCCGCTGTCCTGAACCGCCAGCTGCTGCCGCTGCTGGTCGAGCTCGCGCTCGGCAAGACGCAGCTGCTCAAGCTCGTGCTCGGCCTGGTCCATGGCCTGCTGGGCGCCTTCCCGTGCCTCGTCCAGCGCCTCCAACCGCTGCGCTTCCTGCGCCAACGACTCGCTGGCCTCACTCAGCCGTGCGCGACTGACCAGCAACGCGTCAGGGCCTTCCCCGTGACCGCGCTGGCGCGCCCAGTCAGGTCCTAGCCACAGACCGTCAGCCGACATCAGGCTGTCGCCGGGATCAAGCTGGGACCGAGCCTGCCAAGCGGCGTCGCGGGACTCGACGCAGCGAATTCGCGACAGCCAGCTGGCCGCGGCACCGGCTCCGGACACCTTGGCTGCCAGGCTATCGCCCGGGGGCGACCCTGGGGAGGCAGACGACAGCAAGGCGAGTTCCGCGTCCAGGGGCTCGCCCAGGGCATTGCGCAGGCTGCTGTCAGGCGCTAGCCGAGCCTTGAGCCAGGGCGCCAGCACCCATGACACCACCTCTTCCCAGCCGGGCTCGACCACCAACTGCTCGCCCAGGCGCGGGGCCTGGTCAAGCTGATAGGCGGCGAGATGGCGGTCGAGTCCTTCGTCGTGGTCGGCCAGGGCGGCCTCGATCAATGCCTCCAGCGAGGCGATTTCACCGGTCAGGGCGCTGTGGCGTGAGCGAGCCTGCTCCCGGGAGGCATCATGCTCGGCGATCTGGCGGCGACTGACGTCACGCTGCTCACTGACACTCTCTCGACGTTGCTCGAGCTCCTGGGCGCGGGCGTCATGCTCGGACAGCTGCGCACGCACTTCGTCGCGCTGAGCACTCAGTTCGGACAGGTCTGGCAACTCACCCAGCTGCTGACGCCGCTTGGTCTGATCGCCAGCGATTCGCTCCAGCCGCGCCTCCAGTTCGCGCAGCCGATCCTGGGTACGCTCGGCCTCATGACTGTCCCCACGCCAGCGTTCGTTGAACGCTTCCCACTCGGCGTCGGCGTCTTCTACCGCGGGCTCGGCTTCCTCCAGCGCTGCCTCGAGCTCGGCCAGTTGTTCGGCCAATTCTTCCTGCTCGGGTCCCAGTGTCTCTAGCCGGTCATCCAGGGCCGCCAGACGTTCGCTGTCGGTCTCCCCCAGGCGATCCAGCTCACCTAGCTCACGCCTGGCACTCTCAAGATCTCGGGCGAGCTGTTGATCACGGGTACGGGTATGCTCGAGCTCCTGTTCCAATCTAGCGATGGCGGTGGTGGTCTCGTAGAACCTCGCCTGACGCTGGTCCAGCTCAGAGGCCAGGCCGTCGTGCTCGGCACGCGCCTCTTCCAGGCGCGTCTCGCACTGGCGCATGCCCAGCACCTCGCGCTCGACGGCGGTTTCAAGCTCGCGTACTCGACTGTCCTGCTCGGTCTGGGCGGCTCGCAGGGCACGCCCCCGCAACAGCGCCAGCTCCCCCTTGACCCGATGCTCTTCCTGCTTGAGCGACTGATACCGTTTGGCGGCTTCTGCCTGTCGCTTGAGTCGCTCGAGCTGCTTGTCGAGCTCTTCCCGAATATCGTCCAGACGATCCAGGTTTTCCTGGGTCCGACGCATGCGATTTTCCGTCTCGCGTCGTCGTTCCTTGTACTTGGAGATGCCGGCCGCCTCTTCGAGGGTAGAACGCAGCTCCTCGGGGCGAGCTTCGATCAGCCGCGAGATCATTCCCTGGCCGATGATGGCGTAGGATCTGGGACCAAGACCGGTCCCCAGGAACAGATCGGCGATATCGCGGCGACGGCACTTCTGGCCGTTGAAGAAGTAACTGGACTGGGCGTCACGGGTGACCTGGCGCTTGACCGATATCTCGGCGTACTGGGCGTAGACGCCCCCCATGGTCCCGTCACGGTTATCGAACGTCAGTTCGATAGATGCCATGCCCACGGGTTTGCGCCCGGTGGAGCCATTGAAGATGACGTCGGTCATCGACTCGCCGCGCAGGGTCTTGGCCGAGGATTCCCCCATGACCCAGCGCACGGCATCGATGATGTTCGACTTGCCGCAGCCATTGGGACCGACGATCGCGGTCATGTTGCTGTCGAAGGGCACCGTGACCGGGTCGACAAAGGACTTGAAGCCGGCCAGCCGGATCGACGTCAGACGCATGGGTTATTCAATCACTTGATCGATGACAAGCGTGACAGGATCCTGATCCGAGGCCCCCACTGCAACCCCTTCACGCTGTCCCATCAGGTCACCGGGCTGCGGCTGCGCCTGACCGCTGGGTGAGACCCGTGCCAACAGGCGTACCTGGTCGACATCCTCCAGGCTGGCCATCGGCGACATGGCATCACCGGCATCCAGGGTAATGCTCGCTGGCAGCTCGGCCAGGGTCAGGCGCTGGATCGCCAGAGGAGGAAGCTTGCCGTCGCTGTCACGGGCCACCACGAACACGGTGGTGGATGGGGGCAGCCGGTCGCTCTTCAGCGCCTGTGCCAGCGACAGGCGAATGCGAATGGCGTGCTGACCCGCCGGAGCGAGACGTTGCTCCGCCTGGGCCACGCCCTGCCGCATGGCTTCCTGCAGGGGGGAGCCGTCTGCGGCGGACAGACCTCTGCGCCAGTACCCCAGGGCCGCCTGATAATCATCCTGCTGAAAGGCCTCGACTCCCAGGAACCACATGGCGGAGGGCAGGTTCGGCGCCTCACGACTGGCCTCCCGTGAAAGCGCCAGGATACGCCCGTTCAACCGCCCTTCGTTGGTGAAGTACTCCATCTTGGCCAGCTCACCAAGCCACCAGGGGGAGCGCCCTTCCAGCGCCAGCACCCGCTCGATGGCCTGACCGGCCTCGCGGTAGGCACCGCTATCTCGGTAGAGCGGATAGAGGGTTTTCCACACGCGGGGATTGTCGGGCTGGCGGTCGGCCTGGGCCTCAAGGCGCTCCAGCATCAGCGCCAGGCTGGCCGCGGGGTCGTTACGCACCTCTTCGATGGTGTGATAAAGCACCAGATCGCCTTCGGCACCTTCGCGCTGATACCACACCACACTGGTCACGATGACCAGCAGCAGCACCACAGGAATCGCCAGCTTGCCCGATCCCGCTGACTTGAGCGGAGCCCGCTTTAGCCGTTCGGTATCGTCGAGCAGCGCACGCTTCAGTTCGCTGACATCCTCATCGAAACGGGTAGCGTCAATGTCGCCGCGAGACCTGGCGGCCTCAAGCGAGGCCAGGCGACGGCGATACACCGCCACATTCTGGGCAGCCGCATCGTCGTTGGCTTCCAGCTCGCGCTGACGTTGCTCCAGAGACGCCGCTCGCCGTAGAGGCAGGATCAGCAGCCAGGCAGCCGGTAACAGTAACAGGGCAAAGGCGAGCCACAGCAGCGTCATGAGCGTCTCTCTCGATCAATCAGTTCGTCCAGACGGGCCTGCTCTTCGGCAGACAGCTGCCGGACACTCACCCGACGGCGAGAGCGAATGATGGCCCACAGCGCCAGCCCGCCGACCACCACCAACGCCCCAGGCAGTCCCCACAGCAGCAGGGTGCGACCTTCCAGCCGGGGGTTGTAGAGCACGTAGTCGCCAAACCGCTGGACCATGAAGTCGATAATTTCCTTGTCAGACCTGCCATCATTAAGCTGTTCATAGACCTTGTCACGCATGTCCGCGGCAATCGGCGAGTTGGAGTCACCAATGGCCTGGTTCTCGCACTTGGGGCAGCGCAAGGTCGCCGTCAGCGACTGATAGCGCTGCTCCGTCACCGGACTCTCAAAGCGACGCACTTCAATCGCTTCTGCCATGACCTGCAGGGCCAGTAGCCAGCCCGTCAACAGCAGCACGCTGGCCAGCCAAGGGTGCCCTTGCGAAGGTGCCTTCAGCGCCATTTCTCCACCTCCGGCATAATGATGCTCTCCACGTCATCAGCGGTGATGTAACCGGTGTGGTGGTAACGAATGATACCGTCTGCGTCCACCAGAAACGTCTCAGGAGCCCCGTAAACGCCGAGATCAAAGCCCAGGCTGCCCAGTGGATCAAACACGTTGAAGGCAAAAGGGTTACCGAACTGGGTCAGGAACGCCTGCCCCTGCGCACGCTTTTCCGCATCACTGGCAGCGGTCTCCTTGTAGTCGACACCGATCAAGCGCACGCCGCGGTCCGCCAGGTCTAGAAGCTGCGGCATTTCCTGGCGACAGGTGGGACACCAGCTGCCCCAGACGTTGACCAAGGTCACCTCTCCCTTGATATCCCCTTCATCCACGCGCTGCTGGGGATTATCCAGCGTGGTCAGCTCGAAGGCGGGAAACTCGCGCGCCATCAGCGCCGACTCTCTGTCGAAGGGGTTGATCGACAGCCCCTGATACAGGAAGGCTCCCAACACCAGAAACAGCACCAGTGGCACCAATAGTAGTAGCCGTCGTTTCATGCCCGCACTTCCTTGGAGGTGACCTGACTGGCGCTGACCACGCCGGAGCTGGCCGCACTGCTCGACTCGCGCTCAGGTGCACGGGTGCTGAGCTGGCGTCGATAGCGACGGTCCGCCACGGCCATCATGCCGCCTGCCGCCATCAGCAACGCCCCCAGCCACAGCCAGCGAACAAAGGGTTTAATCTGCACCCGCAGCGCCCAGCTGCCATCGTCGAGCTCTTCGCCCATGGCCACATACAGGTCATGGAACAGTCCCGGACGCAGCGCGACCTGGGTCATCGGCATCCCCCTGGCAATATAGAGGCGCTTTTCTGGATGCATCTCGAAGCTCCGCGTGGCGCCTTGGCGGGTCACTTCGATGGTCGCAGCATCGGAGACGAAGTTGGGCCCCCTGCGCTCATCCAGAGCGGTCATGTGGAAACGGATGCCAGCTACATCGACGCTATCGCCGACATTCATCCGCACATTGCGCTCCACCGAATAGTTGGAGACCAGAGCGACACCGACAATCGTGACCGCGAGGCCTAGGTGGCCCAGCACCATGCCCCAGTAAGCTGGCGTCAGGCGCAACACTGCCTGGCGTCGGGAAGCGCCGCGGGAGGTCTTGTCCCACAGGTCCCGTGCCAGCGACAGCACCAGCCACAGGGCTGCCACCAGGCCAATGGACGCCTTGAGATTCCATGCCCCGGTATAGGCGAGCGGTGCCAGCACGCCAATGACCAGCGCCGCGGCTCCCGCCAGCCACAGCCGCGACAGCAGCTCGCGACCACTCATGCGCTTCCAGCGGGCGCTGGGCCCCAGCCCCATGAACACGCATAGCAATACCGTCAACGGCACGAACAAGGCATTGAAGTAAGGCGGCCCCACGCTGATCTTGCCGAGGTTCAGCGCATCCAGCAGCAGCGGATAGACCGTGCCGAGCAGCACCGTCACCGTCATCACCACCAGCAGGATATTGTTGACCAGCAACAGCGCATCCCGAGACAGCCAATTGAAGCCGCCTGGCTGGCTGACCCGCGGCGCACGCAGGGCAAAGATCAGCAACGACAGGCCGACGGTGATACCCAGCAGGACCAGGATGAACAGTCCCCGCGACGGATCATTGGCAAAGGCATGGACCGAGGTCAGAACGCCGGAGCGGACCAGGAAGGTCCCCATCAACGATAGCGAGAAGGTGGTGATCGCCAGCAATACCGTCCAGCTCTTGAAGGTCCCGCGCTTTTCGGTCACCGCCAGCGAATGGATCAACGCAGTGCCGGCCAGCCACGGCAGCAGGGAAGCATTTTCCACCGGGTCCCAGAACCACCAGCCGCCCCAGCCCAATTCGTAGTACGCCCACCAGCTGCCGAGGGCGATGCCGACCGTGAGGAAAGCCCAGGCGATGTTGGTCCAGGGTCTCACCCAACGGGTCCAGGCGCTGTCGAGACGCCCCCCCAGCAGGGCCGCAATGGCAAAGGCAAAGACCACGCTGAAACCGACATAGCCCATGTACAGCATCGGCGGATGAATGATCAGGCCGACGTCCTGCAGCAACGGATTGAGGTCTGCACCGTCCGCCGGAATATTGGGCAGCGAGCGCTCGAATGGGTTGGACGTGATCAGCACGAAGGCCAGAAAGCCGACGCTGACCAGTCCCATCACTCCCAGCACCCGCGCCACCATGTCAGGCGGCAGGCGACCCGAGAAGCAACCGACCGCGAAGGTCCAGATTCCCAGGATAAGGCTCCACAGCAGGACCGAGCCCTCGTGGTTGCCCCACACCGCGCTGAACTTGTAATACCAGGGCAGCAACGAATTGGCGTTGTTGGCCACGTTGACCACGCTGAAGTCATCCAGCAGGTAGCTGGCTGTCAGGCAGCCGTAGGCGATCAGCAGAAAGGCCAGCTGGCCGGCCGCCATGGGTCTGGCATACGCCATCCACAAGGGACGTCGCGTGGCAGCCCCCGCCAGAGGCAGCACCGCTTGCACCACTGCCATCAACAGCGCGATAAACAGCGCATAGTGTCCGATCTCGGGGATCATCTTGATCAGCATGACATCACCTTGGTCTGCCCGGTCTGTGCGTCACTGGGGGGAACCCGGCGCGGCTTGCTTGTAGTCGGCGGGCGAATAGCCGGCCTTTTCAAGCGCCTCGGCAACCTCGGGCGGCATGTAGTTCTCGTCGTGCTTCGCCAGTACCTTGTCGGCAGCGATGATGCCATCACCGGTCAATTTACCGACCACCACGACCCCCTGCCCTTCGCGAAACAGGTCAGGCAGGATGCCGCTGTAGCGGACTTCAACGTCGTCGACATAGTCAGTGACCACGAAGCTGACGTCCAGACTGTCGCTATCACGCCGCACGCTGCCTTCCTTGACCATGCCTCCGGCCCGCAGCTGGCGGTCGACGGGAGCTTCTCCCGCGGCAATCTGCACTGGACTGAAGAAGAGATTGATATTGGAGCGCAACGCATACAGCGTCAGCCCCACCGCCACCGCACACAGCGCCACCAGACCGAGCACCAGCAACATCCGATTTCGACGCTTAGCCCTCATGACGACCCTCCGTGGACTTCAGCGCCGCGGCGCCTTCTCGCCTGAGTCGACGACGCAGGGTGCGCCGAACGTCACGACTTTCACCACATACCAGCAACACGCTAAGCAGCAGCACCCCCAGAGTGGCACCCCAGGCCGTCCAGACGTAGGGGCCATGGGAGCCCATCTGCCACAACTCAGCCAATGATTCGAATGCCATCACGCATCCTCCTTGAACAGCTCCTTGACCCAGCGCTTGCTGCCTTCGCGGCGTAGAATTTCAGAGCGCGTGCGGGTCAGGGTGAAAGCGGCAAAAAAGGCATAGAACCCCAGCACCATGATCAACAGCGGTAGCCACATCTCGGTAGGCATGGCCGGCCGTTCGGTGAGGGTGAAGCTGGCCGGCTGATGCAGCGTGTTCCACCACTCCACCGAGTACTTGATGATCGGAATGTTGATTACCCCGACCATGGCCAGCACCGAGGCCGCCTTCGAGCCGCTAAGTGGACGCGGAAAGGCGCGCCGGATCAACATCACGCCCACGTACAGGAACAGCAGAATCAGCATCGAGGTCAGCCGCGCGTCCCACTGCCACCAGGTGCCCCAGGTCGGCTTGCCCCAGACGGAGCCTGACAGCAGCGCAATCGCGGTCATGGCGGCGCCCAGGGGCGCCATCATCGCCGCGGCCATGTCGGCGATCTTGACCTTCCAGACCATGAACACGAAGCCTGACGCGGCCAAGGCGATAAAGATCGACTGGGCCAGAAACGCCGCCGGCACGTGGACGTAGATGATGCGAAAGCTGTTGCCCTGCTGGTAGTCGGATGGCGCAAACGCCAGCCCCCAGACGCTCCCCACCACAATCAACGCCAGCGCCAGGCCCCAGCACCATGGTGCCAGCCTGGCCGCGATGCCGTAGAACCAGCGCGGCGACCCCAGTTTGTGAAAGAAGGCCCACATGAGCGTTGTACCTCGATCAAGCGTGAAATCGTGACGCCGACATCAGCGCATCAGCCATGCACGCTGATGCGCAGTGACGCGGCAATCGCCAACGGTGCACTGGCCAGTGCCAGCGCCAGCATGGCGCCGATCACCGCCAGGTGAGGCAGCCACTCGCCCCCCGACAGCGCCGCCCCCATGGCTCCTGTACCGAAGATCAGGACCGGCATGAACAATGGCAGCACCAACAGCGACAACAGCATGCCTCCGCGGGCCAACCCTACCGTCAATCCGGCGCCAATGGCCCCGATCAGGCTGATGCAGCCGCCGCCCACGGCCAGGGTGACACTCAAGGCCAGGTAGCTGCCCTGGGGCAAGGCCAGCAGTACTCCCAGCAACGGGGCCATCAGTGCCAGCGGCAGACCTGTGGTCAGCCAGTGCACCAGCACCTTCGCCACCACCAACAGTGACAGCGGGTGGGGAGCCAGCAACAGCTGCTCCAGCGTGCCGTCTTCATAATCCGCGCGGAACAATCCATCCAGCGACAGCAGCGCGGACAGCAAAGCCGCCACCCACAGCACGCCGGGGGCTATCCAGGCCAGACGCTCCGGTTCCGGTGAAATTCCCAGGGGAAACAAGGTGATGACCATGGCGAAGAACACCAGCGGGGTTAGCGCGTCAGCGGGACGCCTGGCCACGCCGACGAGATCTCGCTGAAAGGTCGCCCATAGCGCCATTCCCAGCCCCGCGCCGGCCTCCTTGACCGCCACCACCGCGGGCTCGACGTCAGTGGAACAAGCGCTCATGCCACCTCCCGGGCTGGGCCTGACAGGGACAGCCTGCGCAGACCAGGCACATTGGCCAGGGCATGATGGGTGGTGACCAGTACGGCACCGCCCCGGCCGGCGTGCTCGACCAGACGCTGCTCCAGCGCCGACACGCCATCGACGTCAATGGCCGTGAAAGGCTCATCCAGAATCCACAGTGGATGACGACTGAGCACAAGGCGGGCCAAGGTCACTCGGCGTTGCTGTCCAGCGGACAGCTGGGAGGCCCCCACATCCTCGAAGCCCGCCAGGCCGACCTCGGCCAGTGCCGCGCCAAGCTCGCGATCGCTACATCGGTGACCTGCCAAGGCCTGATACCAGCGCAGATTTTCCATCGCCGTCAGGTGGGCCTTGATACCCGGCGCGTGGCCAAGGTAGAGCAGATTGGCCAGCAAGTCGGCGCGTGCCTTGGGCAGCGCTCTGCCGTCCCACAACACCTGCCCTTCCACGTCACTGATCTGGCCGCACAGCACCTTCAGCAGCGTCGTCTTGCCGCTGCCGTTGGGGCCCTCGATCCGCAGAACGTCGCCTGCCCCGAGAATGAGGTCGAGCCCATGAAACAGCCAGCGACCGTCGCGCTCACAGGCCAGTTGTCGGGCTTCAAGACACAGACGCAAAGGGCACTCCACTGCCAGGACCGAGAGGGGGAAAACACGCACAGACTTTACACCGATTGCCACATCCGAACCAGACAGCCGGCCCCCCGTACCAGCGCAATCGCACAGCCAATGCACCTTTCGTTGATCCATGGCACTTGCGCGAACGCTAGGCCCTGCTATCTTTCTCGTGTACTGTATGAATCGACAGTATCCAGTGTGACCCGCCGCCGGAGCCCAGCCCGCGCCGCACTTCCGTACCCGTGACAGCCCGACCCTTACCACCAGGGAGACACCGTGCCATGGATATCGCGACCTGCCAGTTCCTTCAACGCCTGCCCAACCTGCCCATCGCCGACAGCTGGGAGCCCATTGACACCCCCGATGCGCTGGTGGACATCCCCCTGCTGGGACATGTCTCCGCCGGGATGCCCATCGAAGCCTGCCTCGACAACGCGACTCTGCAGGTGCCTTCGCGCATGGTGCGTCGCAACACCTACGCGCTGAAGGTGTGCGGCAACTCGATGATCGATTGCAATATCTTCGACGGCGATGTGATCATTATCGAACGCCAGGAAAGCGCCGAGAACGGCGAAACCGCGGTGGTGATGATCAATGACCAGGAGGTCACCCTGAAAAAGCTGTACATCGAGAAGAATGGCGTGCGGCTTCAGCCCGCCAACGAGACAATGCCGCCCATCTACCTGAAAAACAGTGACATTCGGGTGCTTGGACTGGTGATGGGCGTGGCTCGCCAGGCAGAACTGGTTGCCTGATGCGCTACCTGATACCGGATCTCGCGGCAGGCGAATGGCACGTGGCGGAAATTGAGGTGGAAAAAAGCCGCTTCATCACCTGGGTGGCTCACGCCCCTGATGTGGACGCTTTCAATGTGCTGCTGGCCGAGGCCCGGCGACAGCACCCCAATGCCAGCCACCACTGCAGCGCCTATCTGGCTGGCCCTCCCGGCGAGCAGGTCCACATCGGCTTTTCCGACGACGGCGAGCCAGGCGGCACCGCGGGACGTCCCATGTTCCAGGCGCTGGAGGGTGACGGAATCGGCCAGACCGCAGCGGTGGTGATTCGCTACTTTGGCGGCACCAAGTTGGGCACTGGCGGACTGGCGCGGGCGTACACCCAGGCCCTGGTCAAGGCCCTGGAGACACTGCCCAGGCGCGAATGCGTAGAGCGCCGCCAGGTGCGTATCCAGGTCGACTTTGCGGGCGAAGCCGACGCGCGCCAGTGGTGTGAGTCCCGGCACATTCCTGTCGACGCGGTCGACTACGCGGCCGAAGGCGTCAGTCTGACCCTGGGCTGGCCCACTGACGCGCCCGTGGACCTGAGTGAGTTGAGCACCCGCCTCAAGGGACGCATCGCCATTGCCCTGGACGACGAGCAAAACGACATGGTCGTCTAAACCAGAAGGCCCTTGCAGCCCGACGGTTTGACTCGCGCCCTGTTGACGCGCCCAAGCATGCACACCCAACCTATGCACACCTCGTGTTTGCACACCAAGGTGGTGACACGCCTATGCATGGGCAGGGGCTGATGCAGCCCCGATGTAGCGCTTGCGCTTGTCCGCCTTGAGCCGCGCCACATCCACCACCACCAGGCCGTCGATGCAGTAGCCAAACGCCGTGTCGACGCCAAAGGCCTTGAACGACACCCCGCCAGGCTCAGCGACATCGACATACTGCTTGTAGAGCGCGGGCACACCCGCCCCCATGGTCTGAAGCGCGGCCTTGAGGCGCAAGAAATCCTCTGCCACATCATTGCCATCAAACAGGCGATCCGCCTCTTCGCGCCCGGCGCGGGACAGTGGGCAGACCGCCTTGGCCCGAATCAGGCTGTCGCCATCGGCATGATAGTGCCGGTAGTAGCTGACCAGAAGGTCCTTGGCCAGCGGTGGCAAATGGTTGGGTATGGTGACGGGGCCAAACATCCAGCGCACCTCGGGATGGTGGCGAAGATAGGCGCCTAACCCATGCCACAGGTAATCTAGACTGCGCCGTCCCCAGTAGCGTGGCTGGACGAAACTGCGGCCCAGTTCCAGCCCATGACGCCACTGCTCCCAGGGCGCCTGGTCGAGGTGAAAGATGGTCGCACTGTAAAGTCCCTCGATGCCGATGCTGTCGAGGATGTGGCCCACATCCCCCAAGCGGTAAGCCCCGGCGATTTCCAGATCGCGGTCATCCCACAGCACCAGATGACGATAGTGCTCGTCGTATTCGTCCAGGTCGCGCTTCTTGCCCGTCCCTTCACCGACACGGCGAAAGGCAATCTCCCGCAGCCGTCCGATTTCCCGCATGACGGCGGAATCTGGCTGGTGCTCAAACAACAAAATCTGCTTGCCATCCGGGGTCTTACCCAGCACCTCAGCCTGCGCTAGCTCTTCGCGCAGGTGCTGGCGGTTCTCGGGATGCGCGATCCCCGCCTCGCTGACAAACACCCCCTTCTTGCCGCGCCCCAACCGATAGATATGCTTGCGCAGCAGCTTCAGCTTCGCCTGAGTCGCCAGGTCGTCTCGATCAAACCGAGCCAGCGGAATTTCGCCGCCGATCTTGATCGTGATATGGCGCCCCTGCTGGCGAAACATCTCGTTGGGTAGCAGCAAGGTCCCCAGCGGGGAGTACAGCGACGTCAGGGAGTAGAACAGCGGAGAGTTTCTGCCGCCCACATGCACCGGCAGGATGGGCGCGTTGGTGCGCCGCGCCGCATGCAGGAAACCGGACAGCCAGTTGCCATCCCGGATGCCTCCAGGACCTGCCCGCGAGACCTCCCCCGCGGGAAACACGATCACTGCCTGCTCATCGTCCAGGGCGTCGACGATACCCTGCAGGCTCTTGCGGAAACCGCGGCGAGACAGGTTGTCCACCGGCAACAGCAGCGGCGCCAGGGGAGACAGCTGCATCAGCAGGTCGTTGGCGATGATTTTTACATCCGGCCTCACGTCCGCCACCATGCGCACCAGGGCAAGGCCATCAAGGGCGCCCAGTGGATGATTGGCCACGATGACGACCCGACCGGCCACCGGAATGTTGTCTCGATCTCGCGACGACAGTGAATAGCCGAAATTCAGGTGATCAAGCACCGCATCGATAAACTCGAGCCCACCGGCACGCCGATGCTGCTTAAGGAAGGCATTGATCTCACGCTCGTGTACCAGACGCTTGAGGCCGGACATCAACAGCTGTCGTCCCCAACGAGGCCAGCCCCCGACCTTCGGCGCCTTGGCCAGCAGAGCCTTCTCTACATCGATCATGCGCATTCCCCCTGACGTGTCGAACGTCAGACTAGGAAGCGAGCATGACAGAAGCGTGGCGATTCGATGTTGAGCGGATGACGTGCCCGACGCAGCTGAACGGCAAAAGCATGCGGCGCCCCCACCTTTCAGCAGGGGCGCCGCATGTGGCTGCCAGGATCAGACGTCACGCCGACCCTGGGCATATGGCGTAGTGCTGGAACCTATCCGAGGTACTTGATCATCACCCCAGCCGCCACCGCGGAACCAATGACACCCGCCACGTTTGGCCCCATGGCATGCATCAGCAGGAAGTTGTGAGGATTGGACTCGAGCCCGACCTTGTTGGACACCCGCGCCGCCATGGGTACCGCCGACACGCCGGCAGAGCCGATCAACGGATTGATCGGGTGCTTGCTCACCAGGTTCATGAACTTCGCCATCAGCACCCCGCACGCCGTGCCAATGGCAAAGGCCACCATACCAAGACCGAGGATGCCCAAGGTTTCCACTGCCAGGAAACGGTCGGCCATCAGCTTGGAGCCCACCGACAGCCCCAGAAAGATGGTCACCGTGTTGATCAGCGCATTCTGTGCGGTATCCGACAGACGCTCGACGACGCCACATTCGCGCATCAGGTTGCCGAAGCAGAACATGCCCAACAGGGGTGCAGCGTCGGGCAAGAACAGCACCACCAGAATCAACAGCGCCAGAGGAAACACGATCTTCTCGAGCTTCGACACCGGGCGCAGCTGGGTCATGGCGATGCTACGCTCCTTTTGCGTCGTCAACGCCTTCATGATCGGAGGCTGAATCAACGGCACCAGCGCCATGTAGGAATAGGAGGCCACGGCGATGGCACCCAGCAGTTCCGGCGCCAGAATGCTCGACACGTAGATCGACGTCGGCCCATCGGCGCCGCCGATGATGCCGATCGCAGCGGCCTGATTGAGGCTGAAATCCATCCACCCCATCGCCGTCATCGCTACTGCCCCCAACAGGGTGGCAAAGATTCCGAACTGGGCCGCAGCACCGAGAAACAGGGTGCGAGGGTTGGCCAGGAGCGGGCCGAAATCGGTCATCGCCCCCACCCCCATGAAGATCACCAGAGGCGCAATACCTGAGGCAATCGCCACGTTGTAGAACTGGAACAACATGCCGTGGGCATAGCCACCGTCCATGGCCACATCGTTGGCCGCGCGAATCAGCGCCGGGGACATGTCCCCGTGCAGCGCGTCAGACAGGGTGTGGCGCCAGATATCCAGCTCAGCACCGGTGGGCAAGCTGATCCCCAAGGCTTGAGCCATCTGCGCCAGCAGTTCAGGGCGACCCAGATGAGCGGCCTGCTCTGCCGCGGACAGCGCCAGACCCGCCTCGGGAATATTGGCGAGAATCCCACCAAAACCAATCGGGACCAGCAGCAGCGGCTCAAACTTCTTGGCGACGGCCAACCACAGCAGCAGTAGACCCACCACCAGCATCACCGCCTGGCCGAGCGTCAGGTTATACAGGCCGGAGCCGTACCAGAGCGTCAGTATCTTCTCCATGACCCGTCCTTAGAGCACTACCAGTACATCACCGACAGCTACGCTGTCACCCTCAGCCACCTTCACATCGGACACGGTTCCCGACGACGCAGCGCGTACCTCAGTTTCCATCTTCATCGCTTCAAGGATGATCACCACGTCGCCCTCCGCCACGCTATCACCGGGTTTGACGTTGACCTTGAAGATGTTGCCCGCCAGCGGCGCCTGCACCGTGGCTCCGGATGAGGCCTCGCCGCCAGCGGCGGGCGCCGGAGCTGGCGTAGCGGACGCTGCTGCAGGCTGAACCTGGGAAATATCTCCCCCTTCGGCAACCTCGACCACATAGGCGGTGCCATTGACGGTGACGGTGTAGGTGTCTGAACCACCGGACTGAGCCGCCGACTTGGCCGGAGCACTGGCCGCGGGCGCTGTTGCGGCCGGCGCCGTCTCGGCTTCGGGAGCAGGCTCAAAGGCGTCTGGGTTGTCCCGGTTTTTCAAGAACTTGAGACCGATCTGCGGGAACAGTGCATAGGTCAGCACATCATCGACCTGCTGCTCCCCGTCGGCCAGGCGAATGCCATCCTGCTTGGCCTTGGCAAGCAGCTCCTCGGTCAGGCGCGGCATCTCCGCCTCAAGGCGATCCGCCGGACGCTCGGTCATCGGCGAGGCACCCTCCAGCACACGCTGCTGCAGGTCTCGCTCGAAGGGCGCAGGCGCGGCACCGTACTCCCCTTTCAGCAGTGCCTGCACCTCCTTGGAGATAGAGGCGTACCGCTCCCCCATCATTACGTTCATGACCGCCTGGGTGCCCACAATCTGTGAGGTAGGCGTCACCAGAGGAATGAAGCCCAGGTCTTCGCGCACCCGCGGAATCTCGTTCAGTACATCGTCGAGCCGGTCACCCGCACCCTGCTCTTTCAGCTGGCTCTCCATGTTGGTCAGCATGCCACCAGGCACCTGAGCCACCAGAATGCGTGAGTCAATGCCCTTGAGAGAACCTTCAAATGCGGCGTACTTCTTGCGCACTTCGCGGAAGTAGGCCGCAATGTCCTCGAGCGCTTCAAGATCAAGGCCGGTATCGCGGTCGGTTCCCTTGAGCATGGCCACCAAGGATTCAGTGGGGCTGTGACCGTAGGTCATGGACATGGAAGAAATGGCCGTATCGACGTTATCGACACCCGCCTCAGCCGCCTTCAGGGCCGTCGCCGACGATAGACCGGTCGTGGCGTGACAGTGCAGGTGAATGCGAATATCCAGCGCCGACTTGAGCTTGGTGACCAGCTCATAGGCATCGTAAGGCGTCAGCAAGCCCGCCATGTCCTTGATCGCCAGGGAGTCGGCCCCCATGTCAGCGATCGACTGCGCCAGCTCTACCCAGCTGTCCAGGGTGTGCACCGGACTCTTGGTATAGGAGATCGTGCCCTGGGCATGGCCGTCGTTGGCCTTCACCGCCTTGATCGCACGCTCGAGGTTGCGCGGATCATTCATGGCGTCGAAGACACGGAAAATGTCCACTCCATTGGTCTTGGCGCGCTCGACAAAGCGATCCACCACATCGTCGGCGTAATGACGATAGCCGAGCAGATTCTGCCCGCGCAGCAACATCTGCTGTGGAGTACGTGGCATGGCCTCCTTCAACGCCCGTATCCGCTCCCACGGATCCTCACCGAGATAGCGGATACAAGCGTCAAAGGTGGCCCCACCCCACGATTCCAGTGACCAGAAGCCGATGTTGTCGAGCTTCTCGGCGATGGGCAGCATGTCATCGATGCGCATACGGGTCGCAAACAGAGACTGGTGTGCGTCTCTCAACACGACATCGGTGATGCCAAGTGGGCGTGCAGTGTCGCTCATGGTCGAGTCCTTATCATTATGGCTTGTCGATACCAAGCGCTTTCGTCGAAAATCACGGCCGCCGGCACTGTGCGAGGGAGCTCATCAACAACGTGGTTTGACGAGCCCACTGACAGCGCCTGGCAGACTCATCGCTTTTGGCGGTGACGGTGAACAGCAGCAGCGATTACCGCCATCAGGGTGTCGTCCTGCGTCGGCGCCGCTCTTGAGCGGGGAGCGGAAGCCTCGGCTACCGGCTCCGGGAAGAAGCGCCCGATGACACGCGACATCAGTGTCGTCGTGACCACCAGAACCGTAAGAAAAACAAAAACGAAGCCCATCCCAAGGGCCATGAGGGACAAACCCTCGCTAACAAGCTGTGATTCGTTCATGCGGGATCCTCCGCTTTACGACGACTAAGTTGCCTTGATCTTTCTAGATCATTCGGCTTGCGCATATTTTTTGTTGCTATACCCTGCCACACCCCCGGCGTATAGCCATGGTCTAAAGGTAGCAGTTTTGGTTGTTAATTTACTACATAGACATAGGTTGGACGAAGGTCGCATAGGGCTGGCGCCCATGGAGGGCGTCATTGATGCCAACACCCGCGACCTGCTGACCCGACAGCAGGGCTTCGACTGGACGGTCACCGAGTTTGTCCGCGTCGTTGACGCACGCCTGCCGCCCCGAGTGTTCTACAAGCACTGCCCTGAACTGGCGACGCAAGGCGTCACGACGCCGTCACGCATCCCGGTACACCTGCAATTGCTCGGCTCAGACCCGGACGCCCTGGCAGCCAACGCGCGACAAGCGCTGCGCCTGGGCGCCATCAGCCTGGACCTCAACTTTGGCTGCCCGGCCAAGCTGGTCAACCGTCACGACGGCGGCGCGTCGCTGATGCGCGACCCTCACCGACTGGCCGCTGCTGTCGCCGCAGTGCATCAAGCCGTCGGCGAGGACATCCCGGTGACCGCCAAGATCCGGCTCGGATTCTCCCACCGCCGCCTAGCCCTGGACTGCGCCCTGGCAGCGGAGGCCGCCGGCGCCAGACAGCTGGTCGTCCATGCGAGAACCCGCGACGAAGGCTATCGCCCGCCGGCCCACTGGGAGTGGATCGGCAAGATCCGCCAACGCCTGCGCATCCCGGTCGTGGCCAACGGCGACATCTTCACCCTCGAAGACTACTGGAAGGCACGCACCCTGTCGGACTGCACCGACGTCATGCTGGGCCGCGGCGCCCTCGCCGACCCCCTCCTCGCCCCGCGCCTGAAACATTGGCAGCTCACCGGCGAACGCCTTCCAGCCACGACCTGGGCACAGCGCGCACAAGTGCTCATGGAATATGCTGCAATGCAGCGTAGCATACTCCCGGCGAAAGTGGTGGTATCACTACTAAAGCAGTGGATGAACCACATGAGAGCACGTGACGAGGAGTCCGCAGCCCGCTTCAAGGCCTTGAGACGCATCACCGATCTCGATGACTTTATCGCCGGACTCTCCGCTGACACCCCCGAATCCGGCTCACCCGCCCGCCACAGGGCACTAAACGCCAGACCCCAGGCGATAGCCGCAGACTGACACCCATTTGTGCCGAGCATAAAAAAAGGCGTCCATCGAGAGATGGACGCCCAAACGATCGCGACCGGGCGGCGAGCCCGCAAGCCGGTCAGCATGAAAAAACGCGAGAGTAGACCGCTGCCACTAGCTCCTGAGGCGAGTGCACGTCACCGTCGACCGACAAGCGCTCAACAGGACACTCAAGCAGAACCGTCGCAGCACGGTAACAAACAGAAAACCCGCCCTCCGGAGAGAGCGGGTGAAATTCTGGCGCGCCCGGGAGGATTCGAACCTCCGACCACCTGATTCGTAGTCAGGTACTCTATCCAGCTGAGCTACGGGCGCGTGAGCAATACATCGTATTGCAGGTGACATGTGCTCATTCTTTCCTGCAGCGCTTGGCGACATCAGGACAGCACAAACCACGATGTGCAAGTGTATGGCGCGCCCGGGAGGATTCGAACCTCCGACCACCTGATTCGTAGTCAGGTACTCTATCCAGCTGAGCTACGGGCGCGTTTCACACTTACGATAACAAGACTACAGATACGCCTTCTTGTCAGTACCCATGAAGACCTTTGACTGCCGCTACTCGCTTCACGACAGGCAAATGGCGGAGAGGGAGGGATTCGAACCCTCGATGAGGCTATAAACCCCATACTCCCTTAGCAGGGGAGCGCCTTCAGCCACTCGGCCACCTCTCCCTCATCGGCACGGTGCGTATCCTACCGAGACTTAAGGCCTTTGTCCAGCCCGTGACAAAAAAAGTTGCGCAAGGTCTCTGCGCTGTCACTCGTCATCAACGCTACCGTCATCCGCTTTCTCACGCTGAATGCGCTGATAGATCTCTTCGCGGTGTACAGCAACGTCCTTCGGCGCATTGACGCCGATACGCACCTGGTTTCCCTTCACTCCTAGAACCGTAACGGTGATATCGTCACCGATCATCAGAGTTTCGCCGACGCGGCGTGTCAGGATAAGCATGACTGATCTCCTTCTCAGACTTGTTACGTGAGCCGCTACGCCGTCCCGTCTCCGAACGACGTGCCCTCTTTCTTGGTGGCGAGCACTAGCGACTCATGACACCTGATTGTGCCGTTTAAGGGAAGCCCCCTACCGCCGTAGCGGTACCGGGGACTCCTTAAAGCGTAGATGGTGTGCGCCGCGTCGAGGAATTTATTCGCTCTCGATGTCTGCCTTATCGAGACCAAAAGCCTTGTGCAGGGCGCGCACCGCTAGCTCCATCTGCTTCTCGTCAATCACCACGGAAATCTTGATTTCCGAGGTGGACACCATGCGGATGTTGATATTTTCCTCGGCCAGCACGCGGAACATCTTCGAAGCGACCCCCGCGTGAGAGCGCATACCGACACCCACCAGTGACACCTTGGCGATGTTATCGTCTCCACGCAACTCACCGCCGCCCAGATCAGGGATAACCTGCTGCTCGAGGATGCGCATGGTCTGCTTGTAATCACCCTTGGCGACCGTAAAGGTGAAGTCAGTGTAGTCACCCGCCGGCGCAACGTTCTGCACGATCATGTCGATTTCAATGTTGGCATCGGCAATCGGACCCAGGATGCGCGAGGCCACGCCCGGCACGTCAGGAGTGTGCAGCAGGGTCAGCTTGGCTTCATTGGCGGTGAAGGCGATACCGGAAATCAGCGGTTCTTCCATGGAATCCTCGTCTTGGTCAGAGTCTGCAACGATCAGGGTGCCGGGGCCGTCTTCAAAGCTAGACAGCACACGCAGCGGGACATTGTACTTACCGGCGAATTCGACAGCGCGAATCTGCAGCACCTTGGAACCGAGACTGGCGAGCTCCAGCATCTCTTCCACGGTGATCTCATCCAGGCGCTGGGCCTTGCTGCAGACGCGGGGATCGGTGGTATAGACACCGTCTACATCGGTATAGATCTGGCACTCATCAGCCTTGAGCGCGGCCGCCAGCGCCACACCGGTGGTATCTGAACCACCACGACCGAGGGTCGTGATATTGCCTTCCGCATCGACGCCCTGGAAGCCGGCAACGACTACCACCTGCCCGGCATCCAGATCCTCGCGCATCTCATCTGTCTCGATACGCTGGATACGCGCCTTGGTGTGAGCGCTGTCGGTCATGATGCCAACCTGCGAGCCGGTGTAGGACGTCGCGGGCACTTCCAGCTTGTGTAGCGCCATGGCCAGCAGGGAAATGGTCACCTGCTCACCGGTGGACACCAGCATGTCCATCTCGCGGGGGGTAGGCTCGTCGTTGATCTCGTTGGCCAGACCGATCAGGCGATTGGTCTCGCCACTCATGGCAGATACCACCACCACGACCTGATGGCCCTGGTCTCTAAAGCCCTTGACCTTCTCGGCGACCGCCTTGATCCGCTCCACCGAGCCGACCGACGTCCCACCAAACTTCTGTACGTATAGTGCCATATGCCGTCATCCTCGCTCGTTGGATTCCAATGAATGAAACTGTTGTCTCTGCGAAGCTGTATCTGCACAGCGCTGTGTCAGACAGAAAAAAGGGCCGTGGACTCTCTCGAGTCCACGACCCCGCAGGGGCTACAACCTGGCATCGAGCCAGGCGGGCACACTCTCCAGTGCGCCAGGAAGCGCCTGAACGTCACTCCCCCCTGCTTGTGCCATATCCGCGCGGCCACCGCCCTTGCCACCGACCTGACTGGCGACATGATTGACGAGCTCGCCAGCCTTGACCTTGGCGGTCAGATCATCGGTGACACCGGCAATCAAGCTGACCTTGCCAGTGGCCTCATCCGCCACACCGAGCACCACGATGCCTGAGGACAGCTTGTTCTTGAGCTGATCCAGCATGCCGCGGAGTTCCTTGCCTGACACGCCCTCCAGGCGGGTGGACAGGACCTTGACGCCCTTGACCTCGACCACCTTGGCCAGCATGTCGCTGCCTGCCGCGCTGGCCAGCTTGGCCTTGAGCCGCTCCAGCTCCTTCTCGAGGCCGCGATTACGCTCCACCAAGCTCTCGACCCGCTCCTCCAGCTGTTCAGGCTTGGCCTTGAGGCGCTCGGCCACCCGCGACAGGCGCGCCTCCTGCTCGGCGAAGTGGGCCAGCGCCCCCTCACCCGTGATCGCTTCAATACGACGCACGCCAGAGGCAATGCCGCTTTCCGCGACGATATGGCAGCAGCCGATATCGCCACTACGTGCCACGTGGGTGCCGCCGCACAGCTCTATCGAGAAATCGTCGGCACCGATGGTCAGGACGCGGACGCTGTCGGCGTACTTGGCTTCGAACAGCGCCGCGGCCCCCTTCTCCTTCGCCTCATCGAGGGTCATGGTCTCGACGCGGGTCGGAGCATTGGCCAGCACCTGCTCGTTGACCAGGCGCTCCACTTCCTTGAGCTGCTCGGCGGTCATCGCTTCAAAGTGGCTGAAGTCGAAGCGCAGGCGCTCGGGCGTCACCAGCGAGCCCTTCTGCTGAACGTGCTCGCCCAACACCAGGCGCAGCGCCTTGTGCAGCAGGTGTGTGGCCGAGTGGTTACGCACGGTAGCGGCACGCAGGCTGGAATCCACCTGCGGCGTGACGTCTGCGCCCACGACCAGCTCACCCTCCAGCAGCATCCCCTGATGCAAGTGGTGGCCGGACTGCTTCTGGGTATCCTTGACCAGGAAACGTCCCGAACCAAAGGACAGATAGCCGGTATCCCCTACCTGCCCGCCGGATTCTCCGTAGAACGGGGTACGATCCAGCACCACCACGCCGGACTGCTCCTGAGTCAGCCGCTCCAGAGCATTGCCTTCGCTGTCATAAAGCCCGACCACGCGCGCCTGGTCGTCGAGGCGGTCATAACCGGTGAATTCGGTCGCGCCATCCAGCTCGATAGTGGCGCTGTAGTCGGCTCCAAACTGGCTGGCGGCACGCGCACGCTCGCGCTGGGCCTCCAGCTCACGGTTGAAGCCCTCTTCATCGAGGGTCACGCCACGCTCGCGACACACGTCTGCCGTCAGGTCGTAGGGGAAACCGTAGGTATCGTAAAGCTTGAACACGGTCTCACCGGCCAGGGTATCCCCATCCAGTTGCGACAGTGCCTGCTCGAGCAGCCCCATCCCGTGGTCCAGGGTGCGTGCAAACTGCTCTTCTTCCTTGAGCAGCACGCGCTCGATCTGATCGCGGGCCTTGCGCAGCTCGGGATAGGCCTCGCCCATCTCGCTGTCGAGGGCCGCCACCAGCTTGTGGAAGAATGCATCCTGAGCGCCGAGCTTATGCCCGTGGCGGATGGCACGACGAATGATCCGGCGCAGGACGTAGCCGCGCCCCTCGTTGGAAGGCAGCACGCCATCAGTGATCAGGAATGCGCAGGAGCGGATGTGATCGGCGATCACCCGCAGCGACGGAGACGCCAGATCGTCGGTACCGGTAGCCTCTGCAGCGGCCTTGAGCAGATTCTGGAACAGGTCGATCTCGTAGTTGGAGTGCACGCCCTGCATGACCGCGGCGATCCGCTCGAGGCCCATGCCGGTGTCGATGGACGGCTTGGGCAGCGGGGTCATTTCACCGCTGGCGTCACGATCGAACTGCATGAACACCAGGTTCCAGATCTCGATGTAACGGTCGCCATCCTCTTCCGGACTGCCGGGAGGACCACCCCACACCTCAGGGCCATGGTCGTAGAAGATCTCAGAGCTGGGCCCGCAGGGACCGGTGTCGCCCATCTGCCAGAAGTTGTCCTCATCCAGCTTGGAGAAGCGCTCGGGATCAATCCCGATCTCGTCCTTCCAGATGCGCTCGGCCTCATCATCACTGATGTGCACCGTGACCCACAGCTTTTCCTTAGGCAGCCCCAGCACGTCGGTCAGAAAGGTCCAGGCAAAGCCGATGGCGTCACGCTTGAAGTAATCGCCAAAACTGAAGTTGCCCAGCATCTCGAAAAAGGTGTGATGGCGAGCGGTGTAGCCGACATTGTCCAGGTCATTGTGCTTGCCTCCAGCGCGCACACAGCGCTGGGAGGAAGTGGCCCTGACATAGTCGCGGGGATCACGCCCCAGGAACACATCCTTGAACGGCACCATGCCGGCATTGGTGAACAGCAGGGTCGGGTCGTTGCCCGGCACCAGGGAGCTGGACGGCACGCGAGTGTGACCGTGCTCCTCGAAGAACCTCAGGAAGGCCTGTCTGATATCTGCGCTTTTCATGAAATACCCGTGACGATGAGCGATAGAGCGCGTCGAGCCGGCCAGCTGGCGTGGCACGCCGGCAGCTACCGGGCATGACACCACACCCCGGAGCCGTCGCAAAAGAGGACATTATAGCGTAGTTGTCAAGCGACTAAAGTGGGTCACGTAAAACACCTGCACACGAGCCCTGGGATGGGCGGACAACCACACCGCTTTATATGAGCCTTCAACGATACTAGGTATCTGCCTGAGACATGGCGCGCAGTGCCTCGCGGACGTGATCAAAATCAAACCCTCGCCCGGCCAGGAAGCGCTCTCGCCTTGCCCGCTCTTTCGGGTCGCTTGCCGGCCCTCTGCCGAATCGACGCTCGAGGGCCTCGGTCGCCAGTTGATACCAGTCCACCGACTCCTCCTGTTCTATCTCTCTCAGGGCGTCTCTGGCCAACTCCCGGTCGACCCCACGCTGCCCCAACTCCGCCAGCATCTTGACCGGCCCCTGCCCGCGCAGCACCCGTCCACGCAGAAAGCTCTCGGCGAAGCGACGATCACTCTGCAGGCCCTGCTCGGCCAGTTCGTCCAGCAGCGCTTCGACCTCATCATGCTCGTGCCCTCGGCTCAGCAACCGTGTCGTCAGCTCTTGACGACCATATTCACGCCGGGCGAGCAGTTCGACCGCCTGCTCCCGTGGCGACATCTCCGTTCTCGCCTTGCGCATGCAAGCCTCCCGTCTGTGCACTGCATGACCACCAGCATTCATGCTCGGCGTGGTACGGCGCGCGCCCCACCCACCTGGTGAACGTCAAAACGCAACGGGCCCCTAGCAGGGGCCCGAATGGCGATGGAGGCCGGCGTTGCCTACCCCCATCCAGTACCGCAGCAGCGAATTACAGCAGGTCATCGCCGAAGTCGTCACCCGCTGGTGCGGCTTCCGCTTGCTTGTCCTGCTCTTCCTTCTTGGGATCTGGCTGGACCAGCAGCTGAGCACGAATCTGAGACTCGATCTCTTCCATGATCGCAGGGTTGTCTTCCAGGAACTGGGCGGCATTGGCTTTGCCCTGACCGATCTTGTTGCCCTGGTAGCTGTACCAGGCACCTGCCTTGTCCACCAGCTTGCACTGGACGCCCAGATCGACCACTTCGCCGGCGTGATAGATGCCCTTGCCGTAGAGAATCTGGAACTCGGCCTGGCGGAACGGCGGAGCCACCTTGTTCTTGACGACCTTCACCCGGGTTTCGTTACCGGTGACCTCATCGCCCTGCTTGACCGAACCGGTGCGGCGGATATCCAGGCGCACGCTGGAATAGAACTTCAGGGCGTTACCACCAGTGGTGGTTTCCGGGCTGCCGAACATCACACCAATCTTCATACGGATCTGGTTGATGAACACCACCATGCAGTTGGCGTTCTTGATGTGGCCGGTAATCTTGCGCAGCGCCTGGGACATCAGACGCGCCTGGAGACCCACGTGGGAATCCCCCATTTCGCCTTCAATTTCCGCCCTGGGAGTCAGAGCCGCCACCGAGTCGATGATGATCACGTCCACACCGCCGGAACGGACCAGCATGTCGCAGATTTCCAGGGCTTGCTCGCCGGTATCCGGCTGGGAGACCAGCAAATCATCCAGGTTGACGCCGAGCTTTTCTGCATAGCTCGGGTCAAGGGCGTGCTCAGCATCGATAAAGGCACAGGTCTTGCCGTCCTTTTGTGCCTGAGCGATCACCGACAGCGTCAGCGTGGTCTTGCCCGAGGATTCCGGTCCAAAGATTTCCACGACGCGCCCGTAAGGCAGACCGCCAATGCCCAGGGCGATATCCAGACCCAAGGAGCCGGTGGACACCGACGGCATGACCACCCTGGGGGCATCGCCCAGACGCATGACCGTGCCCTTGCCAAACTGGCGATCGATCTGAGAAAGAGCGGCGTCAAGCGCCTTGCTGCGGTTTTGATCCTGCGCCATTTCGGAGCTCCTGTAGACAATGGATCGGGGCCGAACGGCGTGTCCTGGTCCCCATCGGGCCCTGCGCCGGACCCTGGCAATTACTGTATGACTGAACAGTAGTATGACGAAAAAATGCGCTGACCACCACCCCTGCTCCAGGCCTATTGCTACCATCGGAGCCCAATGCCAGCGAGCCGCCGGCCGCCAACATCGTCACCCTGTGGGCTAACGCTAGCCTTGGCGTTAGCTCAGCCGATCAATCAGCCCCTGCAGCGCGTAGGCAATGGCTTGGCGGCGCACGTCATCGCGATTTCCTGCAAAGTGACAACGTTCTGCCACGCACACGCCATCTGCGGCAAAGGCAAACCAGACCGTGCCCACCGGCTTATGGTCGCTGCCCCCGCCAGGCCCCGCAACACCACTGATGGCGACGCCATGGGATGCGCCACTTTCGGCACATGCTCCAGCCACCATGGCTTCGACCACTGACTCACTGACGGCCCCGTGGCGCTCCAGCAAGGCCAATGGCACCCCCAGCAGGCGCTGTTTGGCGGCATTGGAATAGGTCACATAGCCCGTCTCGAAGTAGTCCGAGCTGCCTGCGATATCGGTGATCGCGGTGGCCACGCCGCCACCGGTGCAGGACTCGGCGGTGGTCACCTGGACCTGAAGCTTGAGGCACAGTTCACCCAAGCGACTCGACAGCACTCGGATATCTTCTGGTGCAGGCGTCATGGAGATAGCTCCTGAAGTGAAGGTGGGGGGCACGGGCCGCAACGCTGGGGCCGAAACGATAGGGCCGCGACGTCATGCAGGCGCGCGGGATACGACGCCAACATCGTGCCCGCAACTCGGGATCAACGCATTGCGGCGACCTCAGTCGCCGCAATGTGCTCTACGCCGATCACAGGATTGACGACGAGGCCACCTAGCGCCTCGCGATAATCCACACCGCGTGAACGATCCCGGGAATATAGCCGAGAAGCGTCAGCAGGATGTTCAGCCAGAAGTGCAGACCGAAGCCAACTTGCAGGAAGACACCCAGCGGGGGCAGCAGGATGGCCAGAATGATGCGAATAACGTCCATATACTTGCTCCTTTATTCAACGTCCTTGAATCATCACCCAACTTGGATCATCGCCCAAGAGGGATCGGGAAGCGTGGTCCTTGCAGTGACATCTGTTGGCTGATGCTCCCAGGGGCAGCGGTGACTCCGTCACCGCCTTTGCTCGCGCCCTGAGGCATACCACCTTGGGTAGCCGGAGATCTCTCCGACAAACAGATGCCGTGTCGCGCATGCATCATATTGCCATGATGTAGGCGGTTCTATCATCCCCCTCCGTCGTCCTGGCTGCGCTACAGATCGGCCCGTCGGCCATGCTATCCTTATGGGCTTTCGTCGGCCTTGTTCCGACCGATCCTCGCTTTATCCATCCGCCCACCAGCGCATTGAGATTCCATGAACGACATGGCCAAGCCCAGTGCTCCCAGCCATACGCCGATGATGACCCAGTACCTCAGGATCAAGCGCGAGCATCCTGACGTCCTGCTGTTCTATCGTATGGGGGACTTCTACGAACTGTTCTACGACGACGCCAAGCGCGCCGCGGCACTGCTTGATATCACGCTGACACAGCGTGGCCAGTCAGCAGGCAAGCCGATTCCCATGGCCGGTATTCCCTACCATAGCGCCGAGGGGTATCTGGCTCGCCTGGTCAGTGCGGGCGAATCGGTGGCCATCTGCGAGCAGATCGGTGACCCGGCGACGTCCAAGGGCCCGGTAGAGCGTCAAGTGGTGCGGATCGTCACCCCAGGCACCCTGCATGATGAGGCACTGCTGGATGCACGCCGCGACAACCTGCTGGTGGCGGTAGCTCCCTATGGCGACCACCTTGGCCTAGCCTGGCTGGAGGTCTCCAGCGGACGCTTCAGCGTGCTCGAGGTCGACAGTGAAACCGAAATGCTGTCCGAGCTGACGCGCCTGGATCCGGCTGAACTGCTGGTGCCGGAAAGCCTGGAACTACCCGCCTCCATGTCCGAACGACGCGGGCTTCGACGCCAGAGTGACTGGCTGTTCGATCATGAAAGTGCGCACCGGGTATTGTGTGATCAGTTCCGGGTTCAGGACCTCAAGGGGTTTGGTTGCGCACACCTGCACTCCGCCATCATTGCGGCTGGTGTGCTGATGGACTACGCCAGGGACACCCAGCGCAGCGCCCTGCCCCATGTCACCGCGATCGGTGTGGAAAATCGTGACGATAGCGTGGTCATTGATGCAGCAAGCCGGCGCAACCTGGAGATTGACATCAACCTGGGAGGTACCAGCGACAACACCCTCGCCAGCGTCCTGGACACCACCACCACGGCAATGGGCTCGCGCCTGCTCAAGCGTTGGCTGAACCGCCCGCTGCGAGACAGGCAGCAGGTCATGGGACGTCAATCCGCGATCAGCTTGCTGCTGGACCAGGAAGGCTACGAGCCGCTGCGCGACGAGTTGAAGGCCATTGGCGACATCGAGCGCATCCTGGCCAGGGTGGCGCTGGGCAGCGCTCGCCCGCGGGACCTGGCGAGACTGAGAGACGCCTTCAATGCGTTACCCGCTCTGCGCGATCAGCTGGCTGGCTACGCTGAAGGCACCACGCTTGACGAACTGCGCGTCCATATCCAGCCGTTTCCCGAGCTGGCGGACTTGCTCACCCGTGCGCTGATCGACAATCCCCCGGTGGTCATTCGGGATGGGGGCGTGATCGCTGACGGTTTCGACAGTGAACTGGACGAACACAGAGGGCTGGCCGAGCACGCCGGTGACTACCTCGTGCAACTGGAAACACGGGAGCGGGCACGCACCGGGCTCGCCGGGCTCAAGGTGGGGTACAACCGCGTCCATGGCTACTTCATCGAGATTCCTCGAGCCCAGGCCAAGGAAGCCCCTGCGGACTATATCCGGCGCCAGACACTGAAGAACGCAGAGCGCTTCATCATCCCGGAGCTCAAGGAATTCGAGGACAAGGCGCTATCCGCCAAATCCCGCGCACTGGCCCGGGAAAAGCTGCTTTATGATGGCCTGATCGACAGCCTCAACGCGGAGCTCGCTCGCCTGCAGGCCACCGCCAGAGCACTGTCCTCCCTTGATGTGCTATGCGCCCTGGCCGAACGCGCACGGGCACTGGATTTTGTACGTCCCACGCTCGCTGATGTGGCCGGATTCGATATTCGCGGTGGACGCCACCCGGTCGTCGAACAGGTCAGTGACACGCCATTCGTGCCCAACGACCTGCTGATGGACGACGACCGCCGCATGCTGGTCATTACCGGCCCCAACATGGGCGGTAAATCGACCTACATGCGTCAGGCCGCGTTGATCACCCTGCTCGCCCACTGTGGCAGCTTCGTTCCCGCTGACAGTGCCACCATCGGCCCGGTGGACCGCATCTTTACCCGCATAGGGTCCAGCGATGACCTGGCCGGTGGCCGCTCCACCTTCATGGTGGAAATGACCGAGACTGCCAACATCCTGCACAACGCCACAGATCATAGCCTGGTCTTGATGGACGAAATTGGCCGCGGCACCAGTACCTTTGATGGACTGTCGCTGGCCTGGGCCAGTGCCGAACACCTGACCCGCACGCGGGCCTTCACCCTGTTTGCCACCCACTACTTCGAAATGACCGCTCTGGCCGGAGATTCTGCTGCGGTGGCCAACGTGCACTTGACCGCTGCAGAGCACAATGAAGGCATCGTGTTCATGCACCGGGTGGAAGAAGGCCCAGCCAGCCAAAGCTACGGTCTCCAGGTCGCGCAACTGGCCGGCGTTCCCCAGTCCGTCATCGCCGAAGCCAGGATCAAGCTCGCCGCGCTGGAGCAGCAGGAAGTGGATCATGGACAAGGCCCGTCCAGCCTGTCGCGAGCGGAGCCTGCCCCCCAGCAGGCAGACCTGTTCGCCAGCACGCCTCACCCCTTGATCGACGAGCTCGAGCAACTGGCCATCGATGAACTGTCACCGCGTCAGGCACTGGAGCTTCTATACCGCTGGAAATCGTCAGTATGACCGTGCACCCCGCGCTTGCCCCTACAGAAGTGCGGGTCTAGAATGTGGCACCCAAGGACCGTGCATTATAAGAAAGCCATTTCCATATAACTTTAAGGCTTAACACGCGACAGGCGAAACGACGCTCAGCTCCTCTGCGTCGGGGCGCGAGCTACCCATGATCCGGAGCGTCGCCATGGCGACCTTTCGGGCGCAAGTGACCAATGATTGAGCGGCCAGCACCGAACTGGCCCGAGGAAGGGAGACTGGCATGACATTCGTCGTCACCGAAAACTGCATCAAGTGCAAGTACACCGATTGCGTCGAGGTCTGCCCGGTGGACTGCTTCTACGAGGGTCCCAATTTTCTGGTGATCCACCCGGACGAATGTATCGACTGCGCCCTGTGTGAGCCCGAGTGCCCGGCCGAGGCCATCTACTCCGAGGATGAGCTGCCCGAGGGCCAGGAGGCGTTCATCGAGATCAATGCGGAGCTTTCCGAGGTGTGGCCCAACATCACCGAAAAGAAAGATCCACCGGAAGACGCCGAGCAGTGGGACGGCAAGACAGGCAAGCTGGAGCAGCTCGAACGCTGATCTGGCACGACAAGCCACTACCTGCGTAACACAATAGCCGCCCAACGAGGCGGCTATTGTGTTGCTGGCGGTGTCGAACATCCTTCAGACGATACCTCCATGGCGCTCGCTTTCCCGGCCATCAGGCGTCTCTCCGAACTCGGCTGGCCGTTTTCACTATCCAAACGACCTGTCCAAACCACCTGCCCGGACCCGCTGTTCAGGGCAGCTGTTCGAGCCGACCGCGCCGGCCACCAGGCTCAGCATCTCGTCACGCCAGCCAACCTGCTGGCATAAAAAAAGGCGGCCCGTAGGCCGCCCGCTCCAAGCATTTCCTTGGGCGGCTCCCTCCGCCCGACTCCCTGAGTGCCCTCCGTGCCCAGAAGCGACATCCTGTCGCACCAGGCGCACTCTTGACTCTAGAACGCATCCCGAAAACACCCAACTGAATCGAACGTCGAGCCACATGCCGTGATGGTCCTGCGATCGGCGTTTCATGCCTGCCTGTTGTTGCCGAACCTGTCTACCTCCATGCAGACGAATCCGACCACCCTAGGCGTCTCGCAGTCCTGGCAAGCAGCCTGATGCCGCGAAGCCTGACCTCTCGATTCATGAGTGCATTCTGTCAGCTTTGGGCATCATCTCAAGTCGCCTTATTTTGCAGTGCGACATGTCCTACGTGACCCGCTTCTTTGCGACGCCCCAAAAAATATATAGAAATGAACAACATAAAAAAGGCCCGCGATAACATCGCGGGCCTCTTCGGGTCATATGGGGTTAATGTCCTACATAAAATGTAGTCAATGTCTTACAAGATGTGAGGACACAACCACCGCAAAGGGTTTATCAAACCCTACGCCTGTCCCTTGATCGCCGCGCGACCTGGGTAAGTAGCGCGCTCTCCCAGCTCCTGCTCGATGACCAGAAGGCGGTTGTACTTGGCGACACGATCACTACGGCACAACGAACCCGTCTTGATCTGGCCCGCGCAAGTGCCTACCGCCAGGTCGGCGATGGTCGTGTCTTCGGTTTCACCGCTACGGTGGGAGATGACCGCCGTGAAACCCGCGTCCTGTGCCATGCGGATGGCATCCAGCGTTTCGGACAGTGAACCAATCTGATTGAACTTGATCAGGATGGAGTTGCCGATGGATTCATCGATACCACGCTTCAGAATCCGCGTATTGGTCACGAACAGGTCGTCACCGACCAGCTGGACACGGTCTCCCAGCTTGGCAGTCAGAGACTTCCAGCCGTCCCAGTCGGACTCGTCCAGGCCGTCCTCGATGGACACGATCGGATACTCGTCGGCCAGGCCCACCAGGTAATCACCGAAGCCTTCGGCGTCGAAGCGCTTGTCCTCGCCTGCCAGCACGTACTGGCTGTCCTTGTAGAACTCACTGGCGGCACAGTCCAGCGCGAGAGTGATGTCCTTGCCGAGCTCGTAGCCGGCGTCCTCGACGGCCTGCTTGATGACCGCCAGCGCCTCGGCATTGGAAGACAGGTTAGGGGCAAAGCCACCTTCATCACCTACGGCGGTGGCAAGACCCCGCGACGACAGCACCTTCTTCAAGGCATGGAAGATCTCGGCACCGGCGCGCAGGCCTTCACGGAAGCTGGCGGCACCCACCGGCTGCACCATGAACTCCTGAATGTCGACGTTGTTGTCGGCATGCTCGCCACCGTTGAGGATGTTCATCATCGGCACCGGCATCAGGTACTGCCCCGGCTGGCCGTACAGCTCAGCGATGTGGGCGTACAGCGGTACGCCCTTGGCGTTGGCAGCTGCCTTGGCGGCGGCCAGTGACACCGCCAGGATAGCGTTGGCGCCCAGGTTTTCCTTGTTGTCGGTACCATCGAGCTCGAGCATGGCGTCGTCCAGGCCACGCTGATCACGCGCATCCATGCCCACGAGAGCGTCACGAATCTTGCCATTGACCGCGTCAACGGCCTTGAGCACACCCTTGCCCAGGTAACGACCCTTGTCGCCGTCACGCAGCTCCAGCGCCTCGCGGGAGCCGGTGGAGGCGCCGCTCGGCGCGCAGGCGACGCCCACGGCGCCGCTTTCCAGGCGCACTTCTGCCTGGACGGTGGGGTTACCGCGTGAATCCAGCACCTCTAGGGCGCGAATATCGACGATCTTGGTCATCTCGATGGGTCCTTGTGGGTGATAAAGCTCGTGTCAGCGTTGTCGATCTACTCTGGACGTGCCATAGGCCCTTGGGTCAGGCCCGTCAGGCTATCAGAGGTAGCGCTAGCGTATCTCGATGGACGGAAGCTGTTTCACGACGTCGTCCAACGTCTTGATCTGTGCCAGGAAGGGCTCGAGTCTATCAAGCGGCAAGGCACATGGGCCGTCACATTTTGCCGAGTCGGGATCCGGGTGCGCTTCCAGGAAGAGCCCGGCGATACCGACGGCAACCCCGGCACGGGCCAGGTCCAGCACCTGCGCACGGCGTCCGTCCGCACTGTCGGCGCGTCCGCCCGGACGCTGCAGCGAGTGGGTGACGTCAAACAACAGCGGGAAGCCGGTGTCTTTCATCTCGCCGAAACCGAGCATATCGACGACCAGGTTGTTGTAGCCAAAGCTGGAACCGCGCTCGCACAGCAGCAGCCGTTCGTTGCCGGCCTCACGGAACTTGGTGATGATGTGGCGCATCTCGTGGGGGGCAAGAAACTGGGGCTTCTTGATGTTGACCACCGCCCCGGTCTCGGCCATCGCCACCACTAGATCCGTCTGGCGCGCCAGAAACGCCGGCAGCTGGATGACGTCAGCCACCTCAGCGGCGGGCGCCGCCTGATAGGGCTCATGAACGTCAGTAATCACCGGCACATTGAAGCGCGACTTCACCTCGTCGAGGATCGCAAGCCCCTTGTCCAGCCCAGGCCCACGGAAGGAATGCACCGAGCTGCGATTGGCCTTGTCGAAGCTCGCCTTGAACACATAAGGGATATCGAGCTTGCCGGTCACCTCGACGTAGGCCTCGGCCACCTCGAGCGCCAGCTCGCGGGATTCAAGAACATTCATCCCGGCGAACAGCACCAGGGGCAACGAATTGCCGGCCCTCAGGCCGGCAAACTCGATAATACGCTGGGCGTCAGACATCAGTATCACTCCTGATGGGTGGACTGGGCGCGGGTGCGCTTGGCCTTGTGCCCGAGTGCCGCATTGACGAAACCGGTAAACAGCGGGTGCCCGTCACGCGGCGTCGAGGTGAATTCCGGATGGAACTGACACGCCACGTACCAGGGGTGATCCGGCAGCTCGACCATTTCCACCAGGGAGTTGTCGACGCTGCGACCGGAGATGACCAGTCCTGTCTTCTCGAGCTCTTCAATAAACTGGTTATTGACCTCGAAACGATGGCGATGACGCTCGACGATGACCTCGTCGCCGTAGGCGTCACGCGCCTTGGACCCCTTGGCCAGCCGGCACTCCTGGCCGCCCAGGCGCATGGTGCCGCCGAGATCGGAGGCCTCATCACGGATTTCGATCTTGCCCTCCGGATTGAGCCACTCGGTGATCAGGCCCACCACCGGATGCTGGGTATCGTGGGTGAACTCGGTGGAGTTGGCATCGTCCCAACCTGCCACATGCCGAGCGTACTCGATCACCGCTACCTGCATCCCCAGGCAGATGCCCAGGTAAGGGATGTCGTTTTCACGGGCGAAGCGCGCGGTGGCAATCTTGCCTTCGACCCCGCGCTCACCAAAACCACCCGGCACAAGAATCGCGTCCTTGCCTGCCAGCCGCTCGGTGCCGTGACGCTCGATATCCTCAGAGTCGATGTAGTCGACGTTGACCTTCACGCGGGTCTGGATACCCGCGTGGATCAAGGCTTCGTTGAGCGACTTGTAGGCGTCCAGCAGCTCCATGTACTTGCCGACCATGGCGATGTTGACCGACTTCAGCGGATTGAGCTTGGCATCGAGCACCTTGACCCACTCGCTCAGATCGGCCTCGCGGGCTTCCAGACGCAGCTTGTCGCAGACGATGTCATCAAGGCCGTGCTCGTGCAGCATCAGCGGAATGCGATAGATGGTGTCGGCATCCTGAAGCGGCACCACCGCACGCTCTTCGACGTTGGTGAACAGCGCAATCTTGCGACGCTCGGTCTCTTCCAGCTCGACCTCGCTGCGGCAGATCAGGATGTCCGGCTGGATACCGATAGAGCGCAGTTCCTTGACGGAGTGCTGGGTCGGCTTGGTCTTGGTCTCACCCGCCGTCTGGATGTACGGCACCAGGGTCAGGTGCATGAAGATGGCGTTACTGGCGCCCTTCTCGCTGCGGATCTGACGGATGGACTCAAGGAACGGCAGTGACTCGATGTCGCCGACGGTACCGCCGATCTCGACCAGCGCTACGTCGAACCCTTCACCACCCTCGTACACGCGACGCTTGATTTCGTCGGTGATGTGCGGAATCACCTGCACCGTACCACCGAGGTAGTCACCACGGCGCTCCTTGCGCAGCACGTGCTCGTACACTCGGCCGGTGGTGAAGTTGTTGGCCTGGGTCATCTTGGTCCGGATGAAGCGCTCGTAGTGACCCAGATCCAGGTCCGTCTCTGCGCCATCCTCGGTGACGAACACCTCTCCGTGCTGGAAAGGGCTCATCGTGCCCGGATCCACGTTGATGTACGGGTCGAGCTTGAGCATGGTGACCTTGAGGCCGCGAGCCTCGAGAATCGCCGCCAGCGAGGCCGACGCAATGCCCTTGCCAAGAGAGGACACAACGCCGCCGGTCACGAAGATATATCGTGTCATGGAGAACCTGTCGAAACGTGATCGGTAGGCCCGGCAGGAAGCCGCGCCAGGATGGGACGACAGACTAGCAGAATTCGATCAACGGCTCAATTTGCACAACAGGGAAGCTTCTTCTCTCTGCCCAACTCGCCAGCGCTTTGGCGCCCGCCCAACTGATCGAACGGGCGCCAGCATCACTCTCGGTTTCTAGATATCGAGGTAGTCGAGGATGCCCTCGCCCGCCTGGCGGCCTTCATACACGGCGGTCACCACGAGATCGGAGCCGCGTACCATGTCACCACCGGCGAAGATCTTTTCATTGGTGGTCTGGAAAGCAAAGCTGCCGTGCTCCGGCGCTTTCACCCGGCCACGCTCGTCAACCTCGATACCAAAGGTCTCGAACCAGGGGGCCGGACTAGGCTGAAAACCGAAGGCAATGACCACGGCATCCGCCGCAATGATTTCCTCGGATCCTGGCACCACTTCAGGACGACGACGTCCGTTCTCGTCGGCCTCGCCCAGCCGCGTGCGCACCACCTTGACGCCTTCGACTCGCTCCTCACCGACGACCGCCACCGGCTGCCGATTGAACAGGAAGTCGACACCTTCCTCCCGGGCATTGGCTACCTCGCGACGGGAACCCGGCATGTTCTCTTCATCACGACGATAGGCGCAGGTGACTTCCCTGGCACCCTGACGGATGGCGGTACGGTTGCAGTCCATGGCCGTGTCGCCGCCACCCAGCACCACCACCCGCTGGCCTTCCAGAGACACGAAGTCCTCGGGGTTCTTTTCGAAGCCCAGACGATGATTGACGTTGGCGATCAGGTAGTCGAGCGCCTTGTGCACGCCGGGCAGGTCCTCGCCCGGGAAGCCACCTTCCATGTAGGTGTAGGTGCCCATGCCGAGGAACACCGCGTCGTACTTCTCGAGCAGCTCGTCGAAGGCAATGTCCTTGCCGACTTCAACGCCCAGGCGGAACTCCACGCCCATCTCCTCGAATACGGCGCGACGGCGCTCCATGACGGTCTTTTCAAGCTTGAATTCCGGAATACCGAAGGTCAGCAGACCACCGATCTCGGCGTACTTGTCATACACCACCGGCTTGACCCCATTACGCACCAGAATATCCGCGCAACCGAGCCCGGCGGGTCCGGCACCGATGATGGCGACCTTCTTGTCGGTCCAGGTCACCTGACTCATGTCCGGGCGCCAGCCCATGGCAAAGGCCGTGTCCGTGATGTATTTCTCCACCGAGCCGATGGTCACGGCGCCAAAGCCATCATTGAGGGTGCAGTCACCCTCGCACAGGCGATCCTGGGGGCACACCCTGCCGCATACCTCGGGCAGCGAATTGGTGCGATGAGACAGCTCTGCCGCCTCGAGAATGTTGCCCTCGCTGACCAGTTGCAGCCAGTTGGGAATATAGTTGTGAACAGGGCACTTCCATTCACAGTAGGGATTGCCGCAGTGCAAGCAGCGATGGGCCTGACTCGCCGCATCCATGGGCTTGAACGGTTCGTAGATTTCAGCGAACTCACGGGCGCGGGTGCGCGCCGCTTTCTTCTGCGGATCCTGACGACCGACGTCGATGAACTGGAAGTCGTTGCTCAAACGGTTTGCCATGATGTTCTCCTGCCTTGTTCGGGACGCCGTCGGGTTATTCGGGCTGACGCGTGGACTGGGCGAGCAGACCGCTCAGGCTCGCCGCCTTGGGCTTCACCAGCCAGAAATGGCGGATGAAGTCGCTGAAGTCCTCGAGGATCGCCTGGCCGCGTTGTGAGCCGGTCTCGGCAACATATTCCTCGATGGTCTCCCTCAGGTGTCTCCGGTAGGCCTCCATGGCCTCGGTATTGACGCGATGGATCTCCACCAGCTCGTGATTGTAGCGATCCACAAAACAGCGATCTTCGTCGAGCACGTAGGCAAAGCCGCCGGTCATGCCTGCACCGAAGTTGACGCCAGTTTCACCGAGCACGCAGACGATGCCGCCGGTCATGTACTCACAGCAGTGATCGCCAGAGCCTTCGATGACCGCATGGGCACCGGAGTTGCGCACGCCAAAGCGCTCGCCGGCCGTGCCCGCGGCGAACAGCTTGCCACCGGTCGCGCCGTACAGGCAGGTATTGCCGATGATCGCTGTCTTGTGGCTGTCGAACTGACTGTTCTTCGGCGGCGTGATGACGATCTTGCCACCATTCATGCCCTTGCCGACGTAGTCGTTGGCATCCCCTTCCAGGTACAGGTTGAGCCCGCGAGCGTTCCATACACCAAAGCTCTGACCCGCCACGCCGGTAAAGCGTGCCGTCACCGGGGCATCGTCGAGACCAGCCTCGCCATACTGCTTGGCAATGGCGCCAGAGGTCAGCGCCCCCACCGAACGGTCACAGTTGGTGATGGAGAAGGACACGTCGGCCCCGGCCTTGGACTCGATCGCCGACTTGAGCGCATCGAGCACCTCGAGGTTCTTGGCACCAGGGTCATGTGGCACGTTGCGGCTGACCTGGCAGGACTGGGGCGCATCTGCCGGCACGTGATCGTTGGCCAGCAACGGCGTCAGGTCCAGCTTGTTCTGCGACGGTGTCAGGCCTTCAAACACCTCCAGCAGATCGGTGCGGCCAATCAGGTCGGTGAGCTTGCGCACCCCTACGAGCGCCATCAGCTCACGCACTTCTTCAGCAATGAAGCGGAAGTAATGCTTGACCATGTCCACCGTGCCGCGGAAGTGTTCATCACGCAGATACTGCATCTGGGTCGCCACGCCGGTGGCGCAGTTGTTCAGGTGACAGATGCGCAGGTACTTGCAGCCCAGGGCCACCATCGGCGCCGTACCAAAGCCGAAGCTCTCGGCACCGAGAATCGCCGCCTTGATCACGTCGAGACCGGTCTTCAGACCGCCGTCGGTCTGCAGTCGAATCTTGTCGCGCAGGCCGTTGATACGCAGCGCCTGATGCACTTCCGGCAAGCCTAGCTCCCAAGGCGAACCGGCATGCTTGATGGAGGTCAGCGGACTTGCCGCGGTACCACCGTCATAACCGGACACGGTGATCAAGTCTGCATACGCCTTGGCCACACCGGTCGCGATGGTGCCGATACCCGGCTCAGACACCAGCTTCACCGACACCTGGGCATCAGGACTGACCTGCTTGAGGTCGAAGATCAGCTGAGCCAGGTCCTCGATGGAATAGATATCGTGATGTGGCGGCGGCGAGATCAAGGTCACTCCCGGCACCGAGTAGCGCAGACGGGCAATCAGCTCGTTCACCTTGCCACCCGGCAACTGGCCGCCTTCACCAGGCTTGGCACCCTGGGCGACCTTGATCTGCAGCACTTCGGCATTGACCAGATAGGCCGGAGTGACGCCAAAACGACCAGAGGCGATCTGCTTGATCTTGGAGCTTCTGATAGTGCCGTAACGTGAGGGGTCTTCACCGCCCTCACCAGAGTTGGAGCGCCCACCGGCCTCGTTCATGGCCTGCGCCAACGCTTCGTGGGCCTCAGGAGACAGTGCCCCCAGCGACATGCCGGCGCTGTCGAAGCGTGGCAGCAGGTCCTCGACCGGCTCGATCTCCTCAAGCGGAAGCGGCTCGGCGGCGGGCTTGAGCTTGAGCAGGTCACGAATGGTGGCGGGATCACGATCGTTGACCAGTTGGGCAAACTTCTTCCACTTGCTGTAGTCGCCCTCCTGCACCGCCTCCTGCAGCGCTTTCACCACATCGGGGTTGTAGGCGTGATACTCGTGCCCGTGGACGTACTTCATCAGGCCGCCCTGGGAAATACCCTTGCGCGGCTTCCAGGCGTCCTTGGCCAGCGCCACCTGGGTCAGCTGAATCTCGTTGAAGCCAGTACCCTGAATGCGCGACGCCATGCCGGTGAAACACAAATCCATGACTTCCGAGGAAAGCCCCACCGCCTCAAACAGCTGGGAGCCACGGTAGGACGCCAGGGTCGAGATACCCATCTTCGACAGGATCTTGTAGAGCCCTTTCTGCAGGCCCTTGCGATAATTCTCGCGAGCATCAGCGGGGTTGCCAGAGAGCTCACCGGTACGGTGCATATCGGCCATGACCTGATAGGCAAGCCATGGATAGACCGCCGTCGCCCCGACACCGAACAGCACCGCCATCTGATGCGCGTCGCGGGCATAGCCGGTCTCGACGATCAGGTTGACGCGAGGACGCAGGGCCTTGCGACCGAGTTCGTTGTGGATCGCGCCCACCGCCAGTGCCGGATGGATCGGCACCTGCCCCTGGGGAAGGTCAGCGTCGGACAGGACCAGAATGACCTTTTGCTCATGTACCGCGGCTTCTGCCTCGCGGCAAAGCTCCAGCAGCGCAGCCTTGAGCCCCTTCTCTTCCGGGTCATAGCCCAGCGACAGGGTGTGACTGGCGAAGGCGGGGTCGTCCTGACTCACCAGGGCGGTGAACTTGCGTGGCGACAGGATCGGGGTGGTCAGCACGATCCGGTGGGCGTGTTCCGGGGTCGCCTTGAACACGTTGCGCTCGGCACCGATGCAGGTCTCGAGCGACATGACGATGGCTTCACGCAGCGGATCGATGGCCGGATTGGTCACCTGGGCGAACTTTTGACGGAAGTAGTCCGAGAGCATGCGATGCTTGCCCGACAGGACCGCCATGGGGGTGTCGTCACCCATGGAGCCGACGGCTTCCTGACCGCTTTCTCCCAGCGGGCGCAGCACCTGGTCGCGCTCTTCGAAGCTCACCTGGAACATCTTCTGCTGCACCTGCAGCGTTTCAGGGTCCATATTCTTGAAGGCGGCAAGCTCGGTCAGGGCAGACTCGAGAAACTGGGCTTCCTGCTTCAGCCAGCGCTTGTAGGGATAGGCAGACTTCAGCCGCTCATCGATGTCGCTGGTGTGCAGCACCTCACCGGTCTCGGTGTCCACCGCCAGAATCTGACCGGGACCGACACGCCCCTTGGCGACCACGTCTTCGGGCTTGTAGTCGTAGGTGCCGATCTCGGAGGCCAGGGTGATGAAGCCGTTCTTGGTGATCACCCAGCGGGCCGGACGCAGGCCGTTGCGGTCAAGCATGCACAGCGCCTGACGCCCATCGGTCATGACCACGCCGGCAGGACCGTCCCACGGCTCCACGTGCATGGAGTTGTATTCGTAGAAGGCGCGCAGGTCGCCGTCCATGATTTCCACGTTCTGCCAAGCAGGCGGCACCATCATGCGCACCGCACGGTGCAGCTCCATGCCACCGGTCAACAGCACCTCCAGCATATTGTCCATGCTCGAGGAGTCGGAACCGGTGGTGTTGACGATCTGGTCGAGGCTGGCGATGTCGGGCAGCCGCTCGGAGATGAAGTTCTCCTTGCGCGAGTTGGCCCAGCCACGGTTGGCCTCAATGGTGTTGATCTCGCCGTTATGGGCCAGCAGACGGAACGGCTGAGCCAGCGGCCAACGGGGGGCGGTGTTGGTGGAGAAGCGCTGGTGAAACACGCAAATAGCGGTTTCCAGGCGCTCATCACCGAGATCCTGATAAAAGGCCGGCAGATCTACCGGCATGACCAGCCCCTTATAGGACACCACTTCACTGGACAGCGAGCTTACATAGAAGTCGGGCTCATGAATCAGGGCCTGCTCGGCCAGACGACGAGCCATGAACAGGGAAACATCAAACGCTTCTTCCCCTGCACCCGGCTCGACAAACAGCTGACGGATTCGCGGCAGGCAGTCGAGGGCCATGGGACCACAGACACTGGGGTCGACCGGCACGTCGCGCCAGCCGATGACCTTGACACCACGCTGGGTCAGGCAGTCTTCCAGTGTCTGGCGGGCGGCCGTCTCGCGCTGGTCGTCATCCGGCAGAAAGATCACCCCTACGGCGTAGCGATCCCCCAAGGCCACATCAAGGCTCTCCTGAGCCACCTGACGCATGAAGCCGTCGGGCATCTTCAACAACAGCCCGCAACCATCGCCGGTCTTGCCGTCGGCCGCGATACCACCGCGGTGGGTCATGCAGGTCAGGGACTCGATGGCAGTGCTGAGCAATTCATGGCTAGCCTGCCCTTCCATATGGGCGATCAGGCCAAACCCGCAGTTGTCACGGAACTCGCCAGGCTGATGAAGACCTTTGTTCATGGGCGCGCCTCGGGTGAAAGGGTTGTAGTCACAGCATTTTCGCGATATTATTATCGGTTTTTCTTTTTATTTAGCGCCCGTTCGGGCCATCGCTAACTGCAGGAAAAATGGGTTCCCAGCATAGCCAGCACCCTGCCCTTGCGCAATTACCCGCAACCTCCACATAGATAAAAAAACACCGTAAATCTGAAGGTTGCACAGACAAGCAAGAAAAAAAACGTATCAGGTCAACCACTTGGAAGTGTTTTCCAGCAAGTTCGACTACCCCGATTTCGCCACTAGACTTTAGTCGTAAAAACTGTCGACACCCCATGCCGATCAGGCATATGACATACTGATCGACGCATGAACGCTGTTCGTGAACCTGCTCGCCAGCCGCTCTGATTACCTATGACTGGCTGACAGACTGACGAAATCACCCCCCCTTGCATCAGTCTGTCGCGAGCGACGCTACCCTCAGACACGCAAACGCCCGCACAATGGCGGGCGCCGGCGATCCACGCTCGAGCAAAACCGGTCGGGCACTACCCCCTGCCGCAGCCCAGCATCAGCAACGCGGGAACTCCTTGATGCAATCGTGAAGGACCGCGGATGGCGTCTGATCATGGACGCAGGCCTTGCCGAGCTCCTGCAGCAGGATCAGTCGAATGCCATCGTCGAGATTTTTCTTGTCGAGCTTCATGCGTGACACGAAGTCCTCCACACTCATCTCGGCCGGCGCCGACACCGGGAGACCACAGCGCTCGATCAGCCGCCGTGTGCGGTCGACCGCTTCGCTATCGATAAATCCGAGCCGCATCGACAGGTCGGCAGCCATCATCATGCCCGCTCCCACTGCCTCGCCGTGCAACCAGGCACCGTAGCCCATATGGGCCTCGATGGCATGACCAAAGGTATGGCCCAGATTCAACAGCGCCCGAACACCTTGCTCGGTTTCATCCAGGGCCACGATCTCGGCCTTGATCGCACAGCTACGCTCGATGGCCATGGCCAGAGCCGCGTCATCCAGCCGACGCAGCGCGTCGAGTTGCTGCTCCAGCCATTCGAGAAAAGCGCGATCGTAGATAAAGCCGTACTTGATCACCTCGGCAAGCCCGGCGGACAACTCCCGCTGGGGCAGCGTCGCCAGCGTCGCCGTATCGATCAGCACGGCACGGGGCTGCCAGAAGGCACCAATCATATTCTTGCCCAAGGGATGATTGACCCCGGTCTTGCCTCCCACCGAAGAGTCCACCTGAGACAACAGCGTGGTCGGCACTTGAATGAACGAGATGCCACGTTGATAAGACGCGGCGGCATACCCGACCATATCCCCGATCACCCCGCCACCCAGGGCCACGAGCGTAGAGCGGCGGTTGAAGCCAGCCTCCAGCAAGGCATCCCAGATGCGCGACACCCCTTCGATATTCTTGTACGCCTCACCATCGGGCAGCACCAGGGTTTCGATACGCAGCGTTTCGTCCACCCGGGCGAGCGCCGTCGTCAGGCGATCGAGGTAGTGCGCCGCCACGGTCTCATTGGTCACCACCATCACCTGCCGCCCGGACAGGTGCGAGACCAGGCGCTCGCCCTGGTCCATCAGTCCCGCACCGATATAGATGGGGTAGCTACGCTCTCCCAGGGAGACGTTCAACGACAAGGGATCAGCAATCGATGCGGTGGTCATGAGGAAGCCTTGCAAGTCAGGGGGTCGAGAAGACGATGGACACGCCGCACGATATCGTTGACCACGGAGCGCGGTCCGCGGCGATCCGTACGCACTACCAGGTCGGCGGTGGCACGATACAGCGGATCGCGCAGCGCAAACATGTCACGCAAAAGCTGCTCGCGATCACCGCGCTGCAACAGCGGACGGTTGCGATCCTTGGCGGTACGCTTGAGCTGCTGTTCCACAGTGGTATAGAGATAGATGACGGTGCCACCCTCCCGGATGCACTGTCGATTTTCCTCGCGCAGCACGGCGCCACCACCCGTGGCGATGACGACCTGGTCGTAATCGACCAGCTCGCTGATCATGCTGCTTTCACGATCGCGAAAGCCACTCTCGCCCTCGACATCGAAGATCCAGGGAATATCCGCGCCGCAGCGTGCCTGGATCTCATGGTCGCTGTCGTAAAAGGGACGTGACAATTCGGCCGCCAGCAGGCGGCCGATGGTGCTCTTTCCAGCCCCCATGGGGCCTATCAGAATCAGGTTCGGTACATCCTGCATCAGTGATTCGCCAGGCCGTCGTCGAGTATCCGGGGTGTAATGAATACCAACAACTCTACCTTATCGTTGACGTCCTCGGTATAGCGAAAAAGCCTACCCAGCACCGGCAGGTCACCCAGCAAGGGGGTCTTGTAGAGGGTATGCAGCTGCTGCGTGGTCAAAATTCCGCCCAACACCACGGTTTCACCGTCATCCACCAGCACCTGGGTCTGAATCTCGTTGGTATCAATAGCGGGCTCGCCGTCGATGCTCTGCTCGGCCAAGGTATCGTTGTTGATGGTCAGATCCATCACCACCCGGTCGTCACCGGTGATCTGTGGCGTTACCTCCAGCGCCAGCACGGCCTCCTTGAACTCCACGTTGGTGGCGCCACTGGAAGTGGACTCCTGGTAGGGAATCTCCGTACCCTGCTTGATCAGCGCCGTATGCTGATTGGAAGTGATCACCCTGGGCTCGGAAATGGTCTGGCTCTTGCCTTCGCTCTCCAGCGCTCGAAGCTCCAGGTCCAGCAGCACGTCACCGGCCAGATAGCCGATGTTGAAAGAGTTACCCGCTTCCAGGGCATCTCCCAGGTCCACGGACATGCCGCCGTAGGTATCCCCTCGATTGCCCGAAATCACATCCCCGATGGTGATATCCCCACTATCGCCGACGGTCTTGCCATGGCGACTGCTGACACCCCAGTTGACGCCGATTTCCTCGGCGGTATTGTCCCTGGCGACGACGATACGCGCCGAGATCTGTACCTGCTTGACCGGCACATCGAGCCGCGCCAGGGTTCTTCTGATCTCGAGCAGCTGAGCCGGCACATCCTGGATCAGCAAGGTGTTGGTGCGCGGATCCGTGGCAACCCTGCCACGCTCGGTCAGCAGACCAAAGCCACTCTCACCTCGCAGCAGCGCCGCCAGCTCACTGGCCTTGGCATAGCGCACCTCTACATGCTCCGTCACCAGCGGCTCCAACAGGTCGCGTCGAGAAGCGGCCTCCAACGAGAGCCGGTCCCGCTCGGCAAGCTCCGCCACCGGGGCCACCAGCAGGATATCGCCCTGGCGGCGACTACCCAGCCCCTGGGTCTGCAGCACCATTTCCAGGGCCTGGTCCCAAGGCACGTTATCGAGATTCAGCGTGACGCGACCACTGACGCTATCACTGACCACGATATTGAGGCCGGTGAAGTCACTCAGCACCGACAGCACGGAACGCACTTCGACATCCTGGAAGTTCAGCGTGATCGGCGCGCCCTGATAGTCCGCCTGCGGATAATCTGCCGCCTGCACGCTGCAGGACGCCACTCCCAAGATGACCGGCACGAGCCAGAGCAACAACCCCCGCCTGCGGTGCTTGCGGCCCTTCATCGGGCTGCGCCATGAATTCATCAGTCTCTGCATGTTCGCCCCGCGTCATTGAGTTGCTGTGGCGACGACGGACCCTGCTGGCCCTTCGCCCACCGACACCAGGCGATCCCGCCAGGCATAATGCTCCGGATCATCGGCTTCCAGCCTGACCGCATCGGGTTCGATGGCCGCCACCTTGACCGCTGGAGAGGCCAGCGACTGCCCCTCCATTACGGCATGCACCCGCCCTCCAGGCGTCTCGAACAAGGCCCAGCGCTGGGACTGGCGCTCCAGCACGCCGACCAGGGTCAGTTCGTCCAGAGCAAAGGCGGCCAACCCCTCAGGAACGCGCTGCACCTGCCCCTCAAACCGAAAAGGACTCCTCGACTCGGCATACAGGTAGTGAAGTACGGGAAGATCAATGCTCTCAGGCAGCTCTCCTGCCGGCTGGCGCCATTCGGTGGTCAGCGCCGTCGCCAGTCGTTCATCCAACGCTTTCAGGCTGTCGTGTTCACAGCCCGTCAAGACACAGCCCGTCACGACACAGGCCAGAACCAGCCACAGACGGGTGAATTCTCCCCGACAGCGGCTGCTCATTGACGCCGCACCTGCTCATCGGAGACTCGCACAGCGGCGGCCGACGCATCGCCAATACTGTAGGTCTGCACCCGAGCACTCAGCTCAAGCTGGCCTTCCACGGGCAGCAGACTGAAGTCGTGAATGGTCACCAAGCGCGGCAGGTTGGCGAGGTCAGCGATAAAGCCGCCAATGGCGTGATACCCCCCCCGCACCCGCAGCTCGAAGGGACGCTCCACATAGAGCGCCAGCGGACGAGGCTGCCCCAGCGCCAGCTCCTGCAGTGCCAGCCCCCGGGCTCTGGCCTCATCCCCGATACCTTCAAGCAGCGAGGGGATATCAGCCCCATCCGGCAGCATCTGCCGACGCTCGCTGACCATCTGATCCAGATTCACCAGCAAGCGCTTCATGCGATCCAGCTCCGCCAGCTCACGCGCCCGCGCTTCAAACTCCCCGATCGCCTGCTGCTCCTGCCACTGAAGGTGCTCCAGGCGTATCGCTAGCGGTCGCACGTAGCACACCAGCGTTACAACAAGCGCAACGCAAAAGGCGCTGGAGCCGACCAGCACGCGCAGCATCCATGGCCAGCGCCCGGCCTCACCCAGCTCCAGCCGTCGCCAGTCGACCAAACCCAAGCGTCGCCACTCTTCTCTTAGACGCAACCACCAGGAGCGCGATGATGGCCCCCCTATCGCGTCGGACCCATGCCCCAGCGCCCTGCGCCGATCCAGTGACGGCATCATGGTCTTGGCCTCTCGACGGCGTGGGACGCCAGCTGCAACTGCACGACAAAGCGCTGGCGACCATGCTGCGCCCCCACCCGAGACAGCTGCGGCTCCAGGAACGTCGGTACTCGCTCGAGGGCACGCAGCTGTTCGACCAGGCGCGCACTGTCGACCGCTTCCCCCTCGAGAATCAGCGCATCATCGCGGCGCTCGACCCGGTCATAACGCACGCCATTGACCAGCGTCGCAGCCAGACCATTGACCACATCCAGGGTCTGCCGACGCTGGTCCTGCAACCGAGACAGCAGTGCCTCTTCCTGGTCAAGCAGCGCCAGCTGCCGGTCAAGGTCCGCCATTTCCCGCGACGTTGCCTCGAGCTGCGTCATCGCCTGCTGCACGTGGTGATCACGCTCAGCCATCAGCGACAGCTGCCATTGCAGCCACAGCGACGCCAGCAAGGCCATCCCCACACCTGCTGCTGCAGCCAGGACCACCGTCAACCAGAAGCCACGGGTACGCCGCACCCTGGTCGCGTCGCGCCAATCGAGCAGGTTGATGCGCACCCGGCTCATGCTCGCCCCCTCAGCGCCAGGCCACAGGCGGTCAGCAGCGCGGGGGCCTCGGCACGCACGGCGTCGACGTCCAGCGATGCCGCAATGTTCATGCCCTCCAGCGGATCGACCAGGCTGACCGGCAATCCGATCGACTCAGATAGCCGTTCGGCGAAACCGCCGATCAGGCTGGTGCCCCCCGCCACCAACAGACGACTGAGCGGGCGAAATCCCCCCGACACGCGATAGAGCTGGAGCGAGTTTTCGATATGATCGATCAAGGTATCGAGAAACGGCAGCAACACGGCATGCCCGTAGTCCCCCGGCAAGCCGCCGCGTTTCTTGGCAAAACCCGCTTCATCAAGACTCATGTCGTAGTGACGCTGGATGGCCTCGGTCAGCTGCATACCGCCGTAAAGACTGTCGTGGCTATAGATGATCCGCCCTGCCTCAATCACATGCAGCGCATTGAGATAGGCACCAACATCCACCAGTGCCAAGGCCTCATCCCCCATCTGCAGACGCCGATAGAGCCCTGCCATGGCTCGCTCGATGGCAAAGTTCTCCACGTCGACGGCGGCCGGCACCAGCCCACTGGCCTCCAGCGCCTGGGTCAATTGCTCGACATCGTGGCGCCGACACGCCACCAGCAACCACTCCCGATATGCCGGATCATCGGCACACTCACCGAGGCATTGAAAGTCGAATGCCACTTCACGGAACGGAAACGGAATGTGCTTGTCTGACTCCCACTCGATGCGGGCTTCGACCTGGTCATCGTTCAAGTCCGCCGGGAAACGCAGCAAGCGTGTGATCGCCGCTCCAGAAGGGACGGCCACGGCGGCATGCCGACTGCGCGGAGCAGCGCGTTCGACGACACGGGACAGGACCTCGATCACCTCGCCCATATCGCGAATACGACGTTCGACCACGGCTCCCTGGCGCAAGGGTCCCACCGCATGGCTGACCACTCGGTGGCCACCCGCTACCGACTCAAGCTCGATCAGCTTGACCGTGGCAGACGTGATATCCACACCTACCAGACCATTGGGCCTTGAGGTAAACCACATGTCGTCGTCGCATCCGCAGCTATGGCATGCACCCGATGCACATTACCGTGGTGCCAGCCTAGCCAACCGTAGGCAAGAGGTTACTGATCTGTGCCACGACTTTGTGCAACAAGGCGGGTAATTCGTCACAAAGGTGGTGACGGCTGCGCCCAGTTCCTATAATGGCCGACGCAAAGGATTGCCTTTTTCAGTGATATACCCCGCCGTTTTCGTTTTCAGCATGGACACCGCGATTTCATGAAGTATCTCAGAACGCTCTTATTCTCTGCCGTGTGGCTAGTGATCTCACTGGGCGCCGCAGCAGCCTTGGGTGTCGTTGGTGCCGCCCTCTATTTTGCGCCCGGTCTTCCCGATGTCCGCCAGCTGCAGGACTTCGAGCTGCAGACCCCGCTGCGCATCTACACCAGGGATAACCAGCTGATTGGCGAATTCGGCGAGGAACGCCGCATGCCCGTCGATTTCGATGAGATCCCCGAGCCCATGCTGCAGGCCCTGATGGCCGCTGAGGACGCGGCGTTCTTTGAACACCCGGGGGTGGATCCGAAAGGGCTGGCGCGGGCCGTCAAGCAGCTGATCACCAGCGGCGGCACGCCCCAGTCCGGGGGTTCGACCATCACCATGCAGGTAGCGAGAAACTATCTGCTGACGTTGGACCGCACCTTTACCCGCAAGCTGCGTGAAATCCTGCTGTCGCTGCAGATGGAACAGATTCTGTCCAAGCAGGAAATCATGGAGCTGTACGTCAACAAGATCTTCCTCGGCCACCGCGCCTACGGCATTGCCGCTGCGGCAGAGGTCTATTATGACAAGCCGCTGGACGAACTGACCCTGGCCGAAAGCGCCATGATTGCCGGGCTGCCCAAGGCTCCTTCGTCCTTCAACCCGCTGGCCAATGCCGAACGCGCCCTGATTCGCCGCAACTGGATCCTGTTCCGCATGCGCGAGCTCGGGTATATCGGCCAGACAGCCTACGACGACGCCGTCCAAGCCCCGATCACGGCTAGCCGTCACGTCGCCCGTGCCGAAGTTCAGGCCGATTATGTCGCGGAGATGGCGCGCCAGTTTGCCACCGAACGTTTCGGTGACGAGGCCTATACCGGCAGCTATCGCATCACCACGACCATCGACAGCGAGCTGCAGCCCATGGCGCGGCAGGCGCTGGCCAATGGCCTGATCGCCTACGATACCCGCCACGGCTGGCGCGGCCCGGAAGACACCGATATCCCGCAAAGTCTGGCAGAAGCGCAGGACCAGACCGAGCGCACTGGCCTGGAAGAAGAGCTGTCTGGCTCACCCGAGGTGATGGAGACCGCTCGTCGTGCCGCAGAACGCAGTCAGACAACGGTCGAAGGCATCGATGGCGACGTCAGCAACTGGCTGCAAGTGCTCGAGCGCACCCCCTCCTTCGGCCCCCTGGAGCCCGCCATTGTGGTGGCGACCGATGGCCGTGAAATGAAGGTTCTTACCCACGACAGCCAGCTGATCACCCTGGACTGGGCGGGCCTTGAGTGGGCAGCACCTTACAAGAGCGCTCGCTATCGTGGGGCCAAGCCCACGGCAGCCTCCCAGATCGCCAGCCGCGGTGATCTCGTGCGCATTCTGCAGCGCGAAGACGACAGCTGGCGACTCTCCCAGCAGCCCGATGCGGAAGGCTCGCTGGTGGTGATGGATCCCAAGACCGGTGCGATTCTGGCCTTGCAGGCGGGCTTTGACTTCGATGCCAGCAAGTTCAACCGCGCCATTCAGGCACGTCGCCAGGCGGGCTCGATCTTCAAGCCGTTTATCTACCTGGCAGGCCTCAACAGCGGCGATGTGACCCCCGCCACCGTGATCAACGACGCCCCAGTGGTGCTCAACGATGGCAGCAACGAACTGTGGCGCCCATCGAACTCCAGCGGCGACTTCCTTGGCCCGACCCGTCTGCGCACTGGCCTGGCACGATCGCGCAACCTAGTCACCATCCGCCTGCTGCAAAGCATTGGCCTTGATCGCACCATCGATTTTCTGGTCGACTTCGGCTTCTCCCGAGAGCGTCTGCCTAACGGGCTGTCACTGGCTCTGGGTAGCGCCAGCCTGACGCCACTGGAGATGACCAATGCCTACGCCGTGCTCGCCAACGGCGGCTTCCGCGTCACACCCTGGTTTATCGAAAAGATTACCCAAGGTGAGCAACAGACGCTGGTGGAAGAGGCAAGCCCGCGGGTGGCATGCCGTGAGTGCGAGGAAGGACAAAGCACCACCGAGATAGACGGCAAGACCTATGAAGTCGCTCCGCGGGTGGCCAATGCCCGCGCGGTCTACCTGCTGCGTGACATGTTGCGTGACGTGGTCGAACGCGGCACCGCTCGCCGCGCGCTCTCCCTTGAGCGCAGCGATATCGTCGGCAAGACCGGTACCACCAATGATCAGCGCGACGCCTGGTTCGCGGGCTTCAACGGCGACTACGCCACAACCGTATGGGTCGGCAAGGACGACAACACCCCCACTGCGGAGTACGGCGCCCAGGCAGCACTGCCGATCTGGGTCGACTTCATGGGCCAGGCGCTGGCGGGCAAGCCGGAGAACATTCCGCCGCAGCCGCCGGGTATCGTGACGGCCCGCGTAGACGCCAACACCGGCCGGTTACTCGGCGACAACCAGGGCGGTGGCATCGAGGAAATCTTCGACGAAGATCACATGCCCAGTGTCCAGCCCCGTCGCGTGGAAAGCGCCGTGGAGCGTCACAGCGGCTCCCAGGGCACTGGCGCCTACGAAGCTATCTTCTAGCCTCATCCCGCAAGTCGCTTCTCCCCCGCCCGGGGGAGAAGCATGACTGCCGCCATGGCGGCATCCTGATCTCTTCCCCTAGCCTTATCCAGGTGACCACCACATGGTGCTTTCCCGCTTACGCACGCTGGCAGCCACACTGTGCTTCTTTGGGCTTTTTGTGCCGATATCGCCATCCCTGGCCGATTCCTTCTACGCCCCTGCAGCGCCGAACGACGACGCCCCCGACTTTATCGGGCATGTCGAATTTGGCTATACCCGCCTCTCCGGCAATACCAACACCGAGACCGTGCTGGGCAAGACCCAGCTGACCTGGCTTAACGGCGCCTGGCTATCGCGCTTTCGGGCCGAAGCCCGCCATGCCAGCGAGGACAGTGAAACCAGCGCCGAACGCTACATGACCTCGTTTCGTCAGCGCCGCGAGCTGGTAGGTCCTCACTATCTGTTTGCCTTCGGTCGCTGGGAGAAGGATCGTTTCAGCGGCTACGATCATCAGTTCACCGCCATTACCGGTTACGGCCGGCAGATCCTCGACTCTCCCCGCGCCCACCTTGAGCTTGAGGCAGGCCCAGGCTATCGCGCAGACATCCTGCCCGACGAGGACGATCAGCGCCTAGCCGTCGCCTACGGCGCCATGGAAGCCGGCTACATCCTGAGCGCCAGCGCCAGTCTTGAACAGGAACTCTCGGTCGAGACCACGCGCAAGAACTCGACGCTACGCTCTTACACCGCACTCGATACCCGGATCAATGCGCACATGTCGCTGCGACTGTCGCATGAGATAAAGCACAACTCGGATCCACCCGAAGACGCCGAAGCACGGACGGATCGAATTACGTCAGCCTCATTACGCTACGAGTTCTAAGACGACGTCAGCCTGGATCAGCGCCCGTGCCAGCGTTGGTGAACCATCCTCTCTCGACACACCAAGCTCTGCGCTCCCTGATCAAGCCCTCACATACAAAAAAGCCCATACAAAAAAGCCCTCCAGTGGAGGGCTTTTTCATTACCGCATGACCAGAGAGCCACGCTTGAGACGGCGCTCAGCTGCCGTAGACGTCGTCGATGGTCTTCAGCGGATAGTGCGAAGGATAGGGCTTGCGTGCCACCCCTGAGTCGACAGCCGCCTGGGCGACGGCGGAGGTCACTCGCTCCAGCAGGCGCACATCCACCGGGGTCGGAATGATGTATTCCCGGCCAAAGCTCATGGCGTCACGCTCGTAGGCATCCAGCACCGCCTGAGGAACAGGCTCGCGGGCAAGGTCCTTGAGCGCATGGACCGCCGCTACCTTCATCTCCTCGTTGATGCGAGTTGCACGCACATCCAGCGCGCCACGGAAGATGAACGGGAAACCCAGCACATTATTGACCTGGTTGGGGTAGTCAGACCGCCCCGTCGCCATGATGACGTCCGGGCGGGTTTCCCGGGCCAGGTCGGGATGAATCTCGGGATCCGGGTTGGTGCAGGCAAAGACGATGGGGTCCTTGGCCATCTTGCGGATATGGTCGGCCGTCATCAGGCCGGGGCCGGACAGGCCGATAAAGACATCCGCGCCATCGATGGCGTCGTCCAGGGTGCGTTTGTCGGTATCCACCGCAAACATCGCCTTGTGCTGATTCAGGTCTTCCCGCCCGCTATGGATGACTCCCTTGCGGTCGAGCATCACCAGGTTGGCGGGATTCGCCCCACAAGCCACCAGCAGCTTCATGCAGGCAATTGCAGCAGCACCAGCCCCCATGCAGACGATCCGCGCCTGCTCAAGCGACTTGCCGGCGATATCGAGCGCATTCAGCATGCCCGCCGCCGTCACGATGGCGGTGCCGTGCTGGTCATCATGGAAGACCGGGATCTTGCAGCGCTCGACAAGGGCCTGCTCGATCTCGAAACACTCCGGCGCCTTGATGTCCTCGAGATTAATGCCACCCCAGCTGTCGGCAATGCGTGCCACCGTGTCGATGAACGCCTGCGGACTCTCGGCATCGACCTCGATATCGACCGAGTTGATGCCGGCAAAGCACTTGAACAGCACCCCCTTGCCTTCCATGACCGGCTTGCTGGCCAGCGGACCGAGGTTGCCAAGGCCAAGGATGGCAGTGCCATCGGAAATCACCGCGACGGTGTTGCCCTTGCCGGTATAGCGATAGGCATTCTCCGGGTCCCGAGCGATTTCGCGGACGGGCTCCGCCACGCCAGGACTATAGGCAAGCGCCAGGTCCTTGGCGGTGGCCGTCGGTTTGGTCAGCTCGACCGACAGTTTGCCGGGAATGGGAAGTGCGTGATAGTCCAGCGCAGCCTGCTTCTTTGCGTCTGTCATGCTTGGTGTCCGGATATCCTTGTGGAACGTGGCCACACAATATAGAAAAATATTCCATTTCTCAACATTGGCACCAAAAGCGATATTTACACGCTCGTTTGAAGATGTTCGCTGACAATGTCGACAACTTTTGCTGCATTGCACCAACGTCTAACAAAGCGCTGAATCCATCAGCCGAGCGACGCAACAGTCCTTAGAAGACTAGACCTCAGCGACATCTTACGCATTGATGCGCCGCAACAGCGATACCCAGAAACGTGGTGCGATGCGTCCTCCAGATACAACAAACCCGCCAATGCTGGCGGGTTTGTGACGGGCAAAGCCCGAGCGTCTTCATGACATTGCGCCGTCGCCTGACGACGGCGCCCATCAGACGATCAACGCTTGAGTGCAGCACCGAAGCGCTTGTTGAAGCGCTCGACGCGGCCACCGGTGGTAGCCTGCTTCTGCTTGCCAGTGTAGAAGGGGTGGCACTGAGAGCAGACGTCCAGGTGCAGGTCGTGACCGACAGTGGAGCCGACTTCGAAGCTGGCGCCGCAGGAGCAAGTCGCGTTGACCGTCTTGTAATCCGGGTGGATACCTTGTTTCATCGTGAACCTCACTTTTCGGTATGCCGCCACCTGATCCTTTGCCAGGCACCGCATACGGGTAATGGCACGGCCATCGTGCATGCTGTGACGCACCACCGTGCCGGCCGGTGAACCACCTGCCTGTTACAGGCGGCGGAGCATTCTAGCAGACTTCATTGTGGAGGCCAATTGCCTGACACCCCTGCCCCGCGCGTACTGCGCATTGCTATTCCCTCACCTCTGCGCAGACTGTTCGACTACCGTCCTGGCGGCCCAGTTCCGCCCGACGGCTGGCAGGAGGGCCTGCGCGTGCGCGTCGAATTCGGTCGTCGGCAGGTGGTGGGAGTCATCGTGGCCTGCGCCGATGACAGCGACTTCCCACTGGACAAGCTGAAGCCCATTCAGAGCTGTATCGACAGCACGCCGCTGCCGGGGGACTGGCTTTGGCTGTGCCGGTTCACCGCGCGCTACTATCAACATGCGCTGGGCGACACCCTGGCACATGCCATGCCGGTGCTCCTCCGCCAGGGGCGACCATTGCAGGCCCGCACCCGTGAACGCTGGATGATCAATGCCAACGCCGACCGCTCGCGACTGGGACGCGCGCCTCGCCAGGCCGCACTGCTCGAGATGCTCGGCCAACACCCCCATGGCCTGACGACCCAGGTGGTCCTGGCACAGTCCTTCAGCCGAGACCAGCTGGGCTCCCTGGAAGCCAAGGGACTGATCATCCGCCATGAGGAAGCGCTCGCCGCGGCCCCCACGGACGACACCAAGGGCCTGCTCGCCAGCCCCGCCCTCAGCCTGAACGACGAACAGGCGAAAGCGCTCAATCGGTTGCACCAGGGCCTGGATCGCTTTCACCCGTGTCTGCTGCACGGTGTCACGGGAAGCGGCAAGACCGAGGTCTACCTGCAGCTGATCGAGGCCGTCGCGGCCAAAGGTCGCCAGACCTTGGTGCTGATTCCGGAAATCGGGCTTACCCCCCAGACCCTGGGACGCTTCCGCCAGCGCTTTCGTGTGCCCGTCGTCGCGCTGCACTCCGGTCTGACCGACCATGAACGCCTGGATGCCTGGGAAGCCGCTGCCAGCGGCAGAGCGCTGATCATCATCGGCACTCGCTCGGCCATCTTTACGCCGCTGGCGAGGCCAGGCCTGATCATCGTCGATGAAGAGCACGACGGTTCCTTCAAGCAACAGGACGGACTGCGCTACCACGCGCGAGACCTGGCGGTGGTGCGCGCCAAGCGCGACCAGATCCCGCTGCTATTGGGTAGCGCAACACCCTCACTGGAAAGCCTCCATCGCGCGCTGACAGGGGACTACGCCCACCTGCGGCTGACCCAGCGAGCCACCCGCCACGCTCCCGCTCGCCTGGAGCTTGTCGACCTGAAGGGGCGCACTCGCCGCGGTGGCCTGATTCCACCGGTTATCGACGCCATCAAGGCCACTCTGAGCGCCGGACATCAGGTCCTTGTGTTCATCAATCGCCGCGGCTTTGCACCCACCCTGTCCTGCCATGCTTGCGGCTGGATGGCGGACTGCGATCATTGCGATGCTCGCATGACGTGGCATCGCCAGCCTCCCATGTTGGCCTGCCACCACTGCGACCGCCGGCGAGTCCTTCCCGACGCCTGCCCAGAGTGTGGCAGTGCTGACCTGCGCCCGCTGGGCAGCGGCACCGAGCGCACCGAGGAAAGCCTGGCGGAGAGTTTTCCCGACGTTCCCGTGCATCGTATCGATCGTGACAGTACCCGTACCAAGGATGCCCTGGAGAAGATGCTGACGGAGGTGCGCCGGGGCGAGCCGGCCATCCTGGTGGGCACTCAGATGCTTGCCAAGGGACACCATCTGCCTCACGTCACTCTGGTGGTCGTGGTCAATGCCGACGCCGGCCTCTATGCCAGCGACTTTCGTGCCCTCGAGCATTCCGCCCAGCTGCTCGAGCAGGTGGCCGGCCGCGCCGGGCGCGCGGCCCACCCGGGCAGGGTGCTGGTACAGACCATGCACCCGGACGACCCGAACCTCCGTTTGCTGGCAGACCGGGGTTATGACGCTCTGGCCCAGACACTGCTGGATGAGCGACGCATCGCCGCCCTTCCTCCCTACCGTTTCATGGCCCTGCTGCGCATGGAGGGGCCTCGAGAAGAGGCACTGACCACCCTGGCACGAGAGCTCGCCCGCGAATTGCGCGATCACATCAAGCAACAGGCGCTCGAACTCGACTGCCTCGGCCCAGTGCCCGCCCCCATGGAGCGGCGACAGAACCGCTACCACCTGCAGCTGGCGCTGATGTCTGACAAGCGCAGTCAGCTGCACCCTGCCCTAGCGTGGCTGGCACAGCGGCTGGAGGCCTGGCCCGACGCCCGACGCGTTCGTTGGTCGATCGATGTCGACCCTCAGAGCCTGAGCTGATCCGGAATTTCCATGAGCAGACGTCCGGCCTTTAAAGGCTGGACGCAATCATCGATAATGCACGGTCTGCCTGCCGACTGGCGCCCTGATCGCCGCGCTCGGCCACCGTGCCACAGGACATAGACGCCTCATGAAAGACACTATCGTTGCGCTGCTGGATGCCGCCCTTGCCGAGCTCAAGCAGCAGGAAGTCATTCCCCAGGAACTCGCCCCCACCTACAAGGTCGATCCGACCAAGGACAAGGCTCACGGTGACTACGCCACCAACCTCGCCTTGATGCTGGCCAAGCCCGCCAAGTCAGCCCCGCGCCAGATAGCGGAAAAACTGGTGGCCGCTCTCCCGCAAAGCGATGCTGTCGCCAAGGTCGACATCGCGGGCCCAGGCTTCATCAACTTCTTCGCCGCCACGGATGCCGCTGCCCAGGTCGTGCGCCACGTGCTGGATGCTGGCGATACGTTCGGCCGCAGCCTGACAGGCCAGGGAGAGAAGGTGCAGGTCGAGTTCGTCTCGGCCAACCCGACCGGCCCGCTGCACGTCGGACATGGCCGTGGCGCTGCCGTCGGCGACTGCCTGTGTCGCCTGCTTGAGGCCACCGGCTACGATGTCACCCGCGAGTTCTACTACAACGATGCAGGCGCTCAGATCAGCAACCTGGCGCTGTCCGTCCAGGCCCGCGCCAAGGGGCTCGGGCCAGACGACGCAGGATGGCCGGAGGACGGCTACCGCGGCGACTATATCACCGACGTGGCCAACGCCTACCTGGCCGGTGACACCGTCCATGCCGACGATCGCCATGTGACCGGCAAGGGCGATCCCGATGACCTCGAGGCCATCCGCGACTTCGCCGTCGCCTATCTGCGCCGGGAGCAGGATCTCGACCTGCGTGCCTTCGGCGTCAGCTTCGACGTGTACTTCCTGGAGTCCTCGCTGTACGAAGACGGCAAGGTCGAGGCAACCGCACGCCGCCTGGCGGAGAATGGTCACACCTATGAGCAGGAAGGCGCTCAGTGGCTGCGCACCACGGACTTTGGCGATGACAAGGACCGGGTAATGCGCAAGAGCGAGGGCGGCTACACCTACTTCCTGCCGGATGTGGCGTACCACCTCGACAAGTGGCAACGGGGCTTCACCACCGTCGTCAATGAGCAGGGGGCCGACCACCATTCCACCGTGACCCGGGTCCGCGCCGGTCTGCAAGCCCTGGACGTGGGTATTCCCAAGGGCTGGCCCGACTACGTACTGCACCAGATGGTGCTGGTGACCCGTTCAGGGGTCGAGGTCAAGCTGTCCAAGCGCGCAGGAAGCTATGTCACCCTGCGTGACCTGATCGATGAGGTCGGGCGAGATGCCACCCGTTTCTTCCTCGCTGCCAGGCGGGCAGACTCCCAGCTGACCTTCGACATTGATCTGGCGCGCTCCCAGTCCAATGACAACCCGGTCTACTACGTGCAGTACGCCCACGCCCGCGTCTGCAGCGTGCTGCGCAAGGCCGAGAGCGAAGGCCTGGCCTTCGACCACGCCACGGGCATGGCCAATCTGGGCCTGCTCGAAGCGGACCAGGAAAAGGCGCTGCTCAATCGCCTGGCCCGCTACCCCGAGGTGGTCGAACACGCCGCCAAGGCTCGCGAGCCCCAGCAGATTGCCCAGTACTTGCAGGACCTCGCTGCCGATTTCCACAGCTGCTACAACGCCTGTAAGGTCATGGTCGACGACGCTGCCTTGCGCAATGCCCGCCTGGCACTGGGCCTTGCCGCCCGCCAGGTGCTGCGTAATGGGCTTGACCTGATGGGCGTCGGCGCGCCGGAGGAGATGTAAGCCATGGCCACTCGCAAGGCGCCGCCCCGCAAACGGGGAGCCACCAGCAGCCAGAAGCGCAAACAGCCCTCCACGCGCGGCCGCGGCGGCATTCCCGGCTGGCTGTGGGCGGCCGTCGGCCTGGCGGCTGGCTTTCTGCTGGCACACCACCAGAACGGCACCGCGCCATGGCAGGATCCGCGATCGCCGATCGCTGCGGTACTGCCCAAGCCATCGAGCAATGATGGCCAGGGCGGTGGAACAAGTAGTACTTCCACCAGCGGCGGACAAGGTCAGAGCAGCGACAGCGAACCGCCCATGCCGACCTTCGAGTTCTACACCCTGCTCCCGGAGTCAGAGGTCATTGCGTCAGACGAGGAAGTGCCCGAGTCCACGGCTCGTCGACCGGAAGCGGCAACGTCCAGTGATGACGCCATCTCGGACGATGACCCCATTGCCGCCGTGATCGCCGCCAACTCCCGCGAGGACACAGCGGCGAGCACGCCCTCGGAGACGCCCCGCAGCGCCGAACGCCGCTACATGCTGCAGGCAGCGTCGTTTCGTGAAGTGGGCGATGCACGCCAACTGGCGGGCCGGCTCAAGGACTTCGGCCTGCTGGCCAAGATCAGCGAGGTCGAGGCTACCGGCGGGGCGACATGGCACCGGGTGCAGGTCGGTCCTTACAGCGACCGCAACGAGCTGGCACGCGCCCAGGACCTGATGAGTACCCAAGGTATCGAACCCTTGCTGATTCAACTGCAGAATTGATGCCTTACCCCGTCACTTGACGACGGCGTGCTGACACCTCGAGGCCCGCTTCCTGCCCCCAGGAGCGGGCCTTGTTGTTTTCGACAGGTTGTTTTCGACAGAGCATCAGACATATGGCTCATTTTCTTTGCCCCTCTATTACACCTCTGAATATGCTCAGACAACTCTCACATCTATAACGCATTTTTCACGTACCGTGGTACAAGAAACAGTGACACACCTCAGAAAAAACCCAAAAAACACGCCATATAAGCACATTTATATTCTCTGATTATCACGCGAATGAATGACTCAGATTAGAGCGATCATCCATACCTTACCTAATCACGCATACCAAAGATCACCCACCTGCCCATGCAGCCAGTATTACCACTTTGTCCTTATCACTAGCATGGTTTTCGCCAGCGCATGCCCATATGACGGGGTTACGTCAACAACCCTGAAACTGCACAACAATGGCGAATTCTGTCATTGAGCGTCGGCGCATTTTCCTCTACTTACAGGTGGACAGTGATGGCTGAAAGCAACGTTGAAACAGTGAACACAACCGCGTTCCTTGATGAAGATGGACTGACAGGCGGCAATGCTGGTGGAATCAATGATCTCCCCGGCACGGATATCACCACCCAGGGTCTGATCAGTTTTTCCTATAACAACGGAACCCCTGCCAGCAACTCGCCTTTTACCTGGAAAACTACAGGTATTCAGGCAATCACGTCCGGCGGCTCCGCTGTGACGTATGCAGTGTCAGATGACGGCCTGACCCTTACAGCCGCTGACGAAGATGGCGAAAAAGTCTTCGAACTTGTCATGCAAGACACCTCTTCGGGTCTGTTTGAGGCGACACTTTTCAAGTCAGCCGACCATGGCATTCCCACGGCGGAAGACGATCTTCTGTTACAGGTTGGCTTCACCCTGACCGACAGTGCCGGCGCCACCTCGAGCGACATGATCGCTGTCTTTATCGACGATGATTCGCCTGCCATCACTTACCAAGACGGCAGCGAAATCGAAGTCTCCACCACACATACCGGCAACTGGACGCTCAGCGGCGGTGCCGACGGTCTGGAAGATGCCAGCGTCAAGGTGCCTGGCGACAGCACCAGCTATGCACTCGATACCGCCATTCAGCTGGACAATGGCGTACTGACCATCAAGAGCGACGGCACCTGGACCTTCACCATCGACAGGGACGTCATCGAGGATGACCCTAAACTCAGCTTCACCGTTACGGCCAGCGACACCGACGGTGACGTCACCAGCCGCACCTTCAATACGACGGTAAAACTCAAGGCTGTCCCCGTCACGCCAGAGACGGACGATGATCCCGCAACCACCTCACCCACTGCCACCGTCGACGAAGACGGCCTGCAAGGTGGCGGCGAGGGTGGCGTCGGCGATGTGCCTGAAATGCTGGCCTCGGCCCGGGGCGAGCTCGGCTACAGCTATGGCGCCAGTGGCCCTGCGGCCGGGACCGACGCCTTCTCTTGGCACCTGGAAGATATGCCCGCCGTCACCTCTGGGGGTGAAGCTGTCAGCTATACCTTGAGCCCCAACGGCCGGGTCATTGAAGGCAAGACGCCAGATGGCGAAGCCGTCATTACTCTGCAGCTCATGGACGTAGAGAAAGGCAGCTATACCGTCTTTATTCGTCAGCCGCTGGATCATTCTGACACGACCATGGAGGACAATATCGAGTTCTCCGTCGGCTTCACCATCACCGATGCCGAAGGCCTGAGCGCCGATGGCAAGCTGAACGTCGTCGTCAATGATGACTCCCCCAAGACCCTCAAAGATGCAGCCTCTACCGACAGCGCCACGGCGGTGACGGTGGACGTCCTTGAGAACGACCGTCCCGGTGGCGATGGCAGCCAGGTGACAAAGGTGGAAGTGCAGGGCGGAGCCGCTACCGGCACGGCCGCGATCAACGCCGACGGCACCGTGACCTTTACGCCTAACGTCAACTTCGCAGGAGACGCCGTCATCACCTATACCTTGGTGGATGGCGATGGCGACCAAGCCACCGGCGAGCTGGCAATCAGCGTCGACAGCGCAGGAAACGTGGGCCCAGTCACGCCTGATAGCGATGGTGATCCGCTGACCAAGACGGAAACCACCGTACTGGATGAAGAAGGGCTTGCAGGAGGGGTACGAGGCGGTGTCAATGATGCGCTGACTACCGCAACTGTGCGCTTCGGCACGCTGGGATATGACTTTGGCATCTACGGAGCGGCGGATACCGGCGCCTTCCGCTGGGATCCCAGCAACCTGCCACTGATTTCCACCGGTGGCGACGCCATCACCTTCAATTTGAACGGCAACGGTCGCTCTCTAGTCGGCAGCACTGACTCGGGCGAGAAGATCGTTTTCATCCAGTTGACCGATGTGGCGACAGGCACTTACAAGGTGGTCATTACCAAGCCGCTGGATCACCGCAACCCTGAGGTCGAGGATGATATTCGCCTGGTGGTTGGCTATACCGTCACGGATAAGCAAGGTTTAACGGCAAAGGGCGCACTGAAAGTCATCATTGATGACGATTCTCCCCTGGTGAAGGATGACCAGACGTCCACCGACAACCAAAGTCCCATCACCTTCGACGTTCTGGCTAATGACCAGGCCGGAGCAGATGGCGCTGGGCAACTGTCTGCGACCGTTGCGGGCGGTGATAGCGTCGGCACCGTCGTGGTCAATGCCAACAACACCCTGACCTTTACTGCGGCTCAGGACTTCACTGGAAAAGCTGTTGTCGAATACACCTTCACCGATGGTGATGGCGATATTGCCTATGGCAAGCTCAAGGTGGACGTCACCCAGACGGCCACAGGGCCGACAACGCCAGAAACCGATGGTGACCCTTCCTCCAGCGCTCCTCTCGCCGTCGTGGATGAGGACGGCTTGCCGGGTGGAAGCGAAGGCGGTGTCGGCGACATTGCTGGCACTGCCATCGTAAAAACAGGTCAGCTGAGCTACGACTTTGGCTCGCTGGGGCCTGCCAGTCCATCTGATGCGTTTTCCTGGGACCAGAGCTCGTTGCCACAGCTAACCTCTGGGGGTAGCGATGTCACCTTCTACCTCAACGGTAACGGTCGCTCCTTGGTGGGCTTTGACGATTATGGCAGCAAGGTGATCACCATTCAGCTATCTGACCTGGCGTCAGGGAGCTACAAGGTGGTGCTCCATCAGCCACTGGATCACACCAACCCAACAGAAGAAGACAACATCGAGCTGGCGTTGGGCTACACCATCACCAACAGCGCAGGCGCCCAGGCCTCGGGCACCTTGAACATCCTGGTCGATGACGACTCTCCGCTGGCAAGAAATGACCGCGTTGATGCCGAGAACAACTCGCCCATAACGCTGAACGTGCTGGCGAACGACGCGCTGGGCGCCGACGGGGCCCGCATCAGCAAGGCGACCGTGATCGGCGGTGCAGACGTAGGCACCGTGTCCATCAACAGCAATGGCACACTGACCTTCACCCCTGCGCCCAAGTTCGAAGGTATCGCCAGGATCTCTTACACCCTTAAGGACGGTGATGGCGATACCAGCAGTGCCACGGTAACAGTCAATATTATGGACAACGGCATCGTACCTACGACGCCCGAGACCGATGGTGATCCTAACACCACTTCCCCCGTCACTACCCTCGACGAGGACGGCCTGTCAGGTGGCCTGGCCGGCGGCAACGGCGATGTGTCTGGTGAAGTCGTGAAGACGACGGGATCTCTAGGCTATACCTTTGGCGAGGACGGTCCGGCCAGCACAGGTGCCTTCACCTGGCAGACGGCGGGCCTGCCGTCGCTGACCTCAGGCGGTGATGCCATTACCTTTGCTGTCAGTGCCAATGGCACCGTATTGACGGGCAGCACGGCCGATGGCACGACGGTACTGACCGCCAAGGTCACTGACCTTGCCTCCGGCAGCTACGAAGTGGTCCTCAGCGATGTGCTTGATCATCCTATCGTCAACATCGAGGACTCCATCTCTCTGAACCTCGGCTATGCACTGACAGATGGTGATGGTGATGTCGTCACCGGCAAGTTGACCGTCAACCTCAACGACGACATGCCGGAAGTGTTCATGGCGGACCCGGCCTTCCTGGAAGATGGCGCTTCTGGTTCCCTCAACTTCGCCACCCATGCCGGCGCCGATGGTGCCGATAGCGTGGTGTTCTATGAAGCCATCGATGGCACCGCAGCGCTGGACAGCGCTGGCAACGCTCTGGTCTACCTTGGCAAGCCCCTGACCTATGAACTGAGCAACGATGGCAAGATGCTGTCAGCGGTCACCGCTGACGGCGACGTCGCCTTCTCTGTAGCCCTGTCTGACGATGGGACCAGCTACTCGGTCATGGCCAGCGATGCCTTCACCACTGGCGAGACCAATGACGTCATCGTATCGACGGGAACCGCTGCCGAGGACCACAGCTTCATCGGCTACAACGTGGCGGATGCAGAGCCTGGCAACGATGTGCTGATCAGTTCCAAGGGCCAGACCATCGTTCGCGATGACAACGCTCTGGGTGTCAAGGACGCCAAGATCAGTGCTGGCGAGGTCATCCGCGTCGACTTCCTCAACAATGCTGTCATCAGCAAGAGCCAGGCGTCCTGGGATAGCCACCAGTCCATCAGCCGCTATCAGCAGACGCTGCATGTCGATGGCAACTCCGGCTCGACAGCGTCCCTCTCGGTCTCCGCGTTTGCCTTTGATGCCGATGGCGGCGCTGGCAGCACGGTACCTGCCCTGGGCAGTGGTACCCCTGTCGACCTCTCGGTCAGCGACATCTCGGTGTTCGATGCCGTGGGTGTCGAGGTCACCTCGGAAATTACCCTGACCGATAACGGCAACAGCATCACCGTGGCCGGCATTCAGGACGGGTGGCGTATCGAACTTGAGACCAGTCAGCCCTTCCAGTCGGTGGAAATCACTGGCCAGGCGGGCAACGACCTTAGCCTCGGCGGCATGGAATATCGCTCAGGCGGTGAAGGTGGCAGCCTCGACGTCACCTACGAGCTGACCGGTACCGATGGGGATGGCGACTACGCCGAAGGCTACCTGACGCTCGAGACCCGCGAGGAAGACAGCGTGCAGGCCGGTGGTGACGGCGATGACACCATCACCGCAGGTCACGGCGACGATGTCGTCATTGGCGACGATGGCGGCAGCGCGACCATTATCGAGAATGGCAAGGACTACAACCTGGCCCTGGTGCTCGACTTCTCGGTCAGTACGCTGGCCTACACTGACGTACCGAAAGAAGGCTACCCCGGCTACTTCAAGACGCGTATCGAGATCTTGAGGGAGGCGGTCACCGAATTCGTCAATGGCCTCAAGGATCATGTTGGCGTCATCAACATGAACGTGGTGATCTTCAACGATCACGCCTACACCATGGAGTTCAAGGACGTTGTCGGTAACAACCTGTTCCAGGCGGTCATCGACCGTGTGAACGGCTGGGGCCCGGGTGGTTACACCAACACCGAAGATGCGTTCCGCAAGACGGAGACCTGGTTCAAGCAAGTCAGCACTGACGACGTGGAAAACCAGACCATCTTCTACACCGATGGTACCCCCCAGTACTACATGTCGGGCGTGAACAACGACGTCAAGGTGTGGACGGCCAATACCACCCAGGTCACGATGCAGGAGACGGTAGATGCCTTCAACGACCTGACGCAATACACCGATGTGCACGCGGTGGGTTGGGACGAAACGCCCAAGACCCGCACGATTCTGCCCGACGATACCAACGTCTCGCAGATCACCCAGTACTTCGACAACACCGACGTGGTCGGGGAGTCTACCGTCATTCTGGATGACGGCACCGCATTCACCGGCACCATTGGTGAGGCGGAAATTGTCGACTCCCAGTTCGAGCTCAACCTGGCCTTGGCCACCGGCTCTACGGAGACCGGATATAACGGTCTTGGCAACGACACCCTGGATGGTGGCGGCGGTAATGACATCATCTTTGGTGATACCACCAACAGTGACGAACTGAGCTGGACCAATGGCGACACGGGAGCAAGCTTCGCTGCTGGCACCCATGACGGCATGGGCCTGAGGGGGGTATTCGAGTTCCTGACGTGGTCTCCGGAGCACGGTGATGGTGAAGCACCGACCAATGCCCAGCTCAGCGACTACGTTCGCGACAACTACGAGTCGCTGCTGGAAACCACTCGTACCCAGGGCGGTGACGACACCCTGAGGGGCGGTGCCGGCGATGACATCCTGATCGGCGGTGGCGGTGCAGACACCTTTGTCTTCACTCTCGCTGACGCAGGCGTCGAGGGCTCGCCCGCGACGGACACCATTGTCGACTTCCACACCGGTGTCTATGGCGCTAGTTCCAGTGCCGACAAGCTGGATCTGTCGGATCTGCTGGAAGATGCATCAGAGGCGTCGCTGTTTGACTACCTGCTGGCAGAACAGCAAGGGGCCGACACCGTGCTGCACATCGACGCAGGTGGCAACATCAGCGCCGACGGCAGCAACGCCAGCCAGGTCATCGTGCTGTCCGACGTCAGCATGTCGGGCTCCAGCGATGACTTCCTCAAGGGTCTGTTGGAGAACCACCAGCTCGATATCGAGTAAGGCTTGCATTGAGCCCCTATCGATACCCGCAGTAGCAAGGAAGCAGTTGATGTAAAGGAAGAAACAGCACCCGGCCTCGGCCGGGTGCTGTCGTTTACGGGCCCGGAGCAGTGCATGCAGCGTCAGCCATGGCCAACGACAGTCTCCATGGCTAGGCCACGACCGTATTCTGCCCCACCGCCAGCGCGATGCCCGCTGTGCCCGGTTGAAATCTCGGCATGGTGCCCACACCTCCCAGACTATCGTCTTCAACGAGGGACCCTTCCCTCGAAAGTCACAGGAAACCCGAGGCCGGTCGAATGCCGGGGTTTCCTCAAGGAGAATGCTCCATGACCACGATTGTTTCCGTTCGCCGCGGCGACCAGGTGGCGCTGGCTGGTGACGGCCAGGTGTCACTGGGCAACACGGTAATGAAGGGCAACGCCAGCAAGGTGCGGCGCCTCTATCATGGCCAGGTGCTGGCAGGCTTTGCCGGCGGTACCGCGGATGCCTTCACCCTGTTTGAACGCTTCGAAGCCCAGCTCGAGAAGTATCAGGGCAACCTGGTCAAGGCAGCGGTGGAGCTGGCCAAGGACTGGCGCACCGATCGCGCTCTACGTCGTCTTGAAGCCCTGCTGGCGGTCGCCGACAAGAAGGCCTCGTTGATCATTACCGGCAATGGCGACGTGGTCGAGCCCGAGCGCGGCATCATCGCGATTGGCTCCGGCGGCAACTTTGCCCTGTCCGCCGCCCGCGCACTGCTGGAGAACACCGAGCTGTCGCCCCGCGAGATCACCGAGAAGTCGCTGGAAATCGCCGGTGACATCTGCGTGTACACCAATCACCACGTGACCCTGGAAGAGCTTTGATCATGACCCAGATGACACCCCGCGAAATTGTCCACGCGCTGGATCAGTACATCGTCGGTCAACAGGATGCCAAGCGCTCCGTGGCCATCGCCCTGCGCAACCGCTGGCGTCGCATGCAGCTCGACGGTGAGCTGCGCCAGGAAGTCACGCCGAAGAACATTCTGATGATCGGCCCCACCGGTGTCGGCAAGACCGAGATTGCTCGACGCCTGGCCAAGCTGGCCAAGGCACCGTTCATCAAGGTCGAGGCCACCAAGTTTACCGAGGTGGGCTACGTCGGGCGCGACGTCGAGTCGATCATCCGCGACCTCACCGAAGCGGCCATCAAGCTGGTCCGCGAGCAGGCCAAGGAAGAGGTCGGCCACCGCGCCGAGGACGCCGCCGAGGATCGCATCCTCGACGCCCTGCTGCCGCCGCCGCGGGGCCAGGAAGACGAACCGCGTCAAGACTCGTCCACCCGCCAGATGTTCCGCAAGAAGCTGCGCGAGGGTCAGCTCGACGACAAGGAAATCGAGATTCAGGTGTCTCCCCAGGCCCCCAATCTGGAATTCCAGACACCGCCGGGCATGGAAGAGATGACCAACCAGCTCCAGAGCCTGTTCTCGGGCATGGGCAAGGGCAAGACCGAGACCCGCAAGGTCACGGTCAAGGAAGCCTTCTCTATCCTGCGCGACGAAGAGGCCGGCAAGCTGGTCAACGAGGACGACATCAAATCCCGCGCCGTGGAGGCGGTGGAGCAGAACGGTATCGTCTTCCTCGACGAAATCGACAAGGTGGCCAAGGGCAGCGGACAGTCCAGCGGTGGGGAGGTCTCCCGTGAGGGCGTCCAGCGCGACCTGCTGCCGCTGATCGAGGGCTCCACCGTGTCGACCAAGTACGGCATGGTAAAGACCGACCACATCCTGTTCATCGCCTCAGGGGCCTTCCACCTGTCGCGTCCGTCAGACCTGATTCCGGAACTGCAGGGCCGTCTGCCCATCCGCGTCGAGCTGTCGGCGCTGACGCCGGAGGACTTCAAGCGCATCCTGACCGAGCCGTCCGCCGCCCTGACCCGTCAGTACGAGGCGCTGCTGGCCACCGATGGCCTGGAAGTGCAGTTCACCGACGACGGCATCGAGCGCATCGCCGAGATCGCCTATAACGTCAATGAAGGCACCGAAAACATCGGGGCTCGCCGCCTTCACACCGTGATGGAACGACTGCTGGAAGAAGCTTCCTTCAAGGGCTCCGACATTGGCAGCCCGCTGGTCATCGACCGCGCCTACGTCGATTCTCAGCTGGGTGAGCTGGCGATGGACGAGGACCTGAGCCGGTATATTCTGTAATACCGTGCCATGCCCGACGAGGCTTGAGCATCACCCCCCACGGGCCGCCGCGCATCGCGCCGCGGCCCGTGTCGTGATGGTAGGCTGTCATGACAATCCCTGATGAACAGCTTCAACCACAAGGGCCGCAGCAAGCGCAAGATCGGCATATCACTCCGTGGAGATCGACATGACAGCCCCTACCCCTACCCTGGTGCATTATCACAGGAAAGCGCGTGAGCTGGAGATTGGCTATGCCGATGGCTCACGCCACCGCCTGCCGGTGGAATACCTGCGGGTGTTTTCGCCGTCTGCCGAGGTTCGCGGCCACGGCGCCGATACCGCCACCCTGCAGGTAGGCAAGAAGGATGTAGGCCTTGCCGATATTCGCCAGGCCGGACGCTACGCGCTCAAGCTTCACTTCGATGACGGCCATGACAGTGGGCTCTACAGCTGGGACTACCTGGCCTGGTTGATCCGCGAGCGCGACGCCAACTGGGCCGACTACCTCGAACGCCTCGAAGCCGCTGGCGCCAGCCGCGAGCCGCTGGGTATCGAGATCCGTCAGCTGTAGCAGCACTCGTCTTTCCGAGGCCAGGCCACGGTCAAAGACAAGCCCGGCCCGCAAGGCTACAATGGCCGTTTTCTAGGCCCATCTCGCGACAGCTCACGACTCGGGAGTCCCATGGATAAGCGCACTACCCACTTTGGTTTTCAGGACGTGCCGGTCGACGAAAAGGCGTCACGCGTCGCCGATGTCTTCCACAGCGTGGCAGCCCGTTATGACGTCATGAACGACCTGATGTCCTTCGGTATCCATCGTCTGTGGAAGCGTCTCACTATCGAGCGTTCCGGTGTTCGCCCAGGCCACAGCGTGCTTGATATTGCCGGTGGAACGGGGGATCTGGCGCTCAAGTTCTCGCGTATGGTGGGCCCTCGCGGCAAGGTCGTTCTGGCCGACATCAACGCATCGATGCTGGGAGTGGGCCGTGACAAGCTGCTCGACCGCGGCGTCGGTGGCAATGTCGAGTACGTTCAGGCCAACGCGGAATGCTTGCCCTTTCCCGACAATACCTTTGACTGCATCACCATCGCCTTTGGCCTGCGCAACGTTACCGACAAGGATGCCGCGCTGGCGTCGATGGCGCGCATCCTGAAGCCTGGGGGCCGTCTGCTGGTGCTTGAGTTTTCCAAGCCCGGCAACCCCCTGCTGACCCGAGCCTACGACGAGTACTCATTTCGCCTGTTGCCGAAGATGGGCGAAATGGTGGCGGGTGATGCCGACAGCTATCGTTACCTGGCCGAATCGATTCGCATGCATCCTGACCAGGAAACGCTGAAGGGCATGATGGAAACGGCCGGCCTCGAGCGTGTCGAATACACCAATCTCACCGGTGGTATCGTCGCCCTGCACCGCGGCATCAAGCTTTGAGGACATGATGGCCTTGACCCCGACCCTGCTGCTGGCCGGCATCGAGAAGACCGTCAACACCCTGCTTGCCCGCGACCCCGCTGCCCCCTCGCGGCTACGCCAGCTGGCGGGCCAGCGCGTCCTGCTGTGCCTGGAATCGCCGCCGGTGCAGCTGGGCCTGTGCTACCACCCTCAAGGGCTTGACCTGCTGCTGATCGATGAGGTCGAGGAAGCTGCCTGGGATGCGGTGGTCGAGCTGGACACGGATACCCTGGGACGCCTCGCCGGCGGTGCCGACATGGAGCGCCTGATGTTCGAGGGCCGCCTGGCGGTGCGCGGCAAGATCCACCTGCTGGAGGCGACCCGCGACCTGCTGATGGACCTGGATCTGGACTGGGAGGCCGAACTCGCCCGCTGGCTGGGGGATCTACCCGCCCACCAGCTTGCCGAAGGGCTACGCGGTCTATCCCGCTGGGGGCTTCGCACCCAGCGGGAACTGTGCGCCGATGTCTCCGAGTACGTGTTCGAGGAAGCTCGCTGGCTGCCCGGCCGCCACCAGCTGGAAGCCATGCGCGACGCCCTGACCGAGCTCGAACTCGCCACTGATCGCACCGAAGCACGCCTCAAGCGCCTGACCCGCCGCCTGGCCCAGGAGAACGACGCCCCATGATCCTTCGCCCCCTGCGCATCATCTGGGTCGTCACCCGTTATCGCCTGGATACCCTGCTGCCCCTGGAAAAACTACCCTGGTGGCTACGCCTGGTGTTCACCTGGTCGCCGCTCAAGCTGGTGCCCGTAGGTGAGCGCTCACGGGGTGAGCGGTTGCGCCTGGCGCTGGAGTCGCTGGGACCGATCTTCGTCAAGTTTGGCCAGATGCTGTCGACGCGACGCGACCTGTTTCCCGACGATATCGCCAACGAACTCAAGCGACTGCAGGATCAGGTACCGCCCTTCCCTGGCGAGCAGGCAGAAGCGCTGATCGAAGAGTCCCTGGGTGAACCGCTGTCGGCGCTGTTTGCCGAATTTTCGCGGGAGCCGCTGGCCTCTGCATCGATTGCCCAGGTTCACACGGCGCGCCTGCACGATGGCCAGGATGTGGTGGTCAAGGTCATCCGCCCGGGCATTGATCGGGTCATGCGCCAGGACATGTCGCTGATGTATCTGCTGGCCAAGGCCCTGAGTTTTCTGCCCGAGGCACGCCGACTGCATCCGCTGGAGGTGGTACGCGACTACGAGGTCACCCTGTTCGATGAACTGGACCTGACCAAGGAGGCGGCCAACACTTCCCAGCTCAAGCGCAACTTCGAGCGCTCGCCACTGCTTTACGTACCGTCGATCCACTGGCCGCTGACGCGCCAGAAGGTCATGGTCCAGGAGCGTATCCACGGCGTTCCGGTGGCCGATATCGATGCCCTCAAGGCCCAGGGGACAGACCTCAAGCGTCTGGCAGAGCGAGGCGTCGAAATCTTCTTCACCCAGGTCTTTCGCGACAATTTCTTCCATGCCGATATGCACCCGGGGAACATCTTCGTCTCGCGCCAGAATCCGAGCGATCCCCAGTACATCGCCATCGACTGCGGCATCGTCGGTAGCCTGACAAGGGAAGACCAGGACTATCTGGCCCGCAACCTGCTGGCCTTCTTCCACCAGGACTACTACGAGGTGGCGGCGCTGCACATCGAGTCCGGCTGGGTGGCAGAAGACACCCGCGCCAACGAGTTTGCCGCCGCGGTGCGTACCGTGTGTGAGCCGATCCTCGAAAAGCCGCTCAAGGATATTTCCTTCGGCCAGGTGCTGCTGGGACTGTTCCAGACCGCACGGCGCTTCAACATGGAAGTCCAGCCACAGCTGGTGCTGTTGCAGAAGACCCTGTTGAATATCGAGGGACTCGGCCGCCAGCTCTATCCCGATCTTGACCTGTGGGCCACCGCCAAGCCGTATCTGGAGCAGTGGATGAAAGAGCGCGCCGGCGCCCACGGACTCTGGGACTCCTTCAAGCGGCAAGCGCCGGAGCTCACCCGCCAGCTACCGGAACTGCCCGTGTTGGCCCACAAGGCGCTGTCGGAAACCGAAAAGCGCTCCCGACAGATCACTCAGCAGGCCGATGTACTGACCCATATCCTGAGTCAGCTCACCCGCCAGGCCAAGCGCGTCCGACGGACCCGCCTGGGCCTGGCGCTGGCCGCGGTCGCACTGGCTTGGCAGCCATTGACGGCATGGCTATCGGGCCAGCCATGGCCCGTCCTGCTGGCGGCAGGCATTGGCACCCTGCTGGTGATCTGGAACTGACCCTTCATGGAACCTTCACCGATGAGCGATATTCTGAAGCAGCTCGACGCCGCCCTCGCTGAACGTCGACACGCCGACCCCGAGTCCTCTTACGTCGCTTCCTTGCATCACAAGGGCCTGAACAAGATACTCGAGAAGGTGGGAGAGGAAGCGGTGGAAACCGTCCTCGCCGCCAAGGACGTTGACGCTGATCCAGCCAGTCAAGAGGCGTTGATCGCTGAAACGGCAGACCTGTGGTTTCATAGCCTGGTGATGCTCTCGCACCTGGGCCTTGACCATCAGCAGGTGCTGGATGAACTGGCCCGTCGCTTTGGCGTATCGGGCCACGAGGAAAAGGCGTCCCGCCCCCGCTGACAAGGCGGCCGGAACCAACGATTCAAGGCGCTTGGCGCCGTACATTGAGGAAGCACTTATGTTAGGTGGTATCAGTATCTGGCAGCTGCTGATCGTGCTCGGCATCATCATCCTGATCTTCGGCACCAAGAAGCTCAGAAATGTCGGCAGCGACCTGGGAGGCGCCGTGAAGGGCTTCAAGAAGGCCGTCAACGAAGACGAAGAGAAGTCCGAGGAAGACAAGCCTCAGGCCCAGGTGCGTCATGACGAGCCCACCGGCACCCACACCTACGATGTCGAGGCAGAGCGCAAGCCCGAGTCCTCCGACGAACGCAAGTAACGCCACATGTTCGATATCGGCTTTCTCGAACTGCTGATCATCGGGGTGGTGGGGCTTCTGGTGCTGGGTCCCGAGCGTCTGCCCAAGGCCGCGCGTACCGCCGGCCTGTGGGTAGGCCGGATCAAACGCTCAGTGGCGGGCATGCAGCGCGAAATCAGCGCCCAGCTCGAAGCCGAGGAACTGCGGCAGAAGCTCAAGGAGCAGGAGCGCAAGCTCAACGAAGGCGTCAGCCAGGCGAAGAACAGTGCGGCAAGCGCCAAGCGCAGTGTCGAGTCCATCGCCGATGCACCGCCTCGTGACAGCGCTCGCCCGCAGAGCGACGGCAGCACCAGCGCGGACCAGCGTCTGGACGCCGCCATTGACAGCGCCAGCCAGCCAACCTCGTCCGTCGACTCAGCTGCCACTTCCGATCACAAGGATTCCACCGCCCGATGAGCCATTCTGGTGACACGCCGCCGTCCGGTCAGGGCCACGCCCCGCTGATTGAACACCTGGTGGAACTGCGCTCGCGACTGATGCGCGCGGTGATCGCCATCGTGGTGATATTCCTGGCGCTCTACGCCTTCTCCAACGACATCTATCAGTTTGTGGCAGATCCCCTGATGGAGCTGTTGCCGGAAGGCTCGCAGATGATCGCCACCGAGGTCGCATCGCCCTTCCTTGCGCCCTTCAAGCTGACGCTGGTGGTGGCGGTATTCGTGGCCATTCCCTTCGTGCTGCATCAGGCCTGGGCCTTCGTCGCTCCGGGACTTTACGACAAGGAAAAGGCCCTGGCGCTGCCCCTGCTGGCCTCCAGCGTGGTGCTGTTCTATCTCGGCGCGGCCTTCGCCTACTATGTCGTGTTTCCCCTGCTGTTCGCCTTCTTCACCCAGACCGGGCCGGAGAACGTGCAGGTAATGACCGACATCAACCAGTACCTCAACTTTGTACTGAAGCTGTTCTTCGCCTTTGGCATTGCCTTCGAGATCCCGATCGCCACTTTCTTGCTGGTGCTTACCGGAGCGGCCAGCGTCGAAAGCCTGAGCGCCAAGCGCCCTTACGTCATACTCGGCTGCTTTGTGATCGGCATGCTGATGACGCCCCCGGACGTGGTCAGCCAGAGCCTGCTGGCCATTCCCATGTATCTGCTCTATGAGGTGGGGCTGCTGTTCGGCCGGCTCGTCAAGCGCCGCCGCGCTGATGCCGAACAGGAAGACAGCGCCAGCGAAGGCCCCAACGACGCCTGATCCCGGAGCATTGTGCAAACATGCGCGTCGCTGGGGACACAGCAACCGACGCCTCGGTAGCGAAAGACTTGTAGCGAAAGACCTGTAGCGAAAGACGCAAAAAGCCGACGTAAAACGTCGGCTTTTTGCTATCCAATCCCGATCACTGGGTGATGTGCGTACCGCACATTCAGTGATTCAGATCCATCATCTCATCGATGCGCTCGACCAGCTTGTTGATGCCTAGTGCCGCTTCGCTCATGCGGGTCGCCAGCATGTAAGCAGGCGTCGTGACGATACGGTGTTCGAAATCCACCACGATATCGTCAACGGCGCAGCTACGATGCAGCCCGCCCATGGCACTGATGCAGCCGCACACTTCCGGATCGCTGCCGATGGTCACGGCAATTCCCGGCCCCAGGACCTTAGGCACCAGCACCGGGGCAATGCACATCAGTCCGATCGGCTTGCGTGCGTCGTGAAACTCGATCAACAGCTCACTCAAGTCCTGGTGCACGTCCATATCGGACTTGGCTGTCGCATAGTTCGACAGGTTCTTGGCCACCCCGAAACCACCGGGCAAGATCAGCGCATCAAAGTCCGAGGCAGACAGCTCATCCAGCGGAGAAATCTCTCCCCGGGCCAGGCGCGCAGATTCCACCAGCACGTTCCGCGTCTCCTCGACCGCCTCGCCGCGGTGATGATCGACCACCGCCTGATCGATATCCGGTGCGAAGCAGCGATAGGCAATGCCCAGTTGATCCAGGCGCAGCAGGGTCAGGGTGGTTTCATAGACTTCAGAGCCATCCTGGACGCCACAACCTGACAGGACGATCGCTACCTGTTTACTCATTTCATTCTCCTTATGAGCGCACTTGGCTCTCCAGGGCGCCAAGTGCAGCCAAGACAGCCACTACTCTAGAGAGTCACCAAGGGTGCGACAAGACGCGACTTTCGACGAACAGGCGAGGAGGAATATACTCGACGGATGTCACGCGCCTGTCATCTAACGCCACCACACTAGCGCGTGGCGCCAAATCTCGTTCCCAGTGGAGTGCCGTCTTGAGTGCCATCACCCCTCGCCTGTTTCCTGCTGCTCGTCCCCGTCGCATGCGCAAGGACGACTTCTCTCGCCGCCTGATGCGTGAGAACACCCTGACCGCCGATGACCTGATCTGGCCAGTGTTTGTGCTGGAAGGCGAAGGTCGTCGCGAGGCCGTGCCGTCCATGCCCGGTGTCGAGCGCCTGTCGCTGGACCTGCTGATTGAAGAAGCCCGAGAAGCGGTCGAGCTGGGGATCCCCGCGATTGCCCTGTTTCCGGTCGTCGATGCCGACAAGAAAAGCGAGCTGGCCGAAGAAGCCTACAGCGCAGGCGGACTCGTCCAGCGCAGCGTGCGCGAGCTCAAGGCGGCCCTGCCGGAACTCGGCGTCATCACCGACGTGGCGCTGGACCCTTACACCAGCCACGGCCAGGACGGCATCCTCGACGAGCACGGCTACGTGGCCAATGACCGCACCGTGGAGACCTTGATCAAGCAGGCCCTGTCCCATGCCGAGGCGGGCGCCGACGTGGTGGCACCGTCCGACATGATGGACGGCCGCATCGGCGCGATCCGCGAGCTGCTGGAGCAGGAAGGACTGCACAACACCCGCATCATGGCCTACAGCGCCAAATATGCATCGCGCTACTACGGCCCCTTCCGCGACGCCGTGGGCTCCGCGGCCAACCTGGGCAAGGCCGACAAGTCCACCTACCAGATGGATCCCGCCAACAGCGACGAGGCGCTCCACGAGGCCGCCATGGACATCACCGAAGGCGCCGACATGGTGATGGTCAAGCCAGGTATGCCCTATCTGGATGTGGTGCGCAGGGTCAAGGACGAACTGCGTGTGCCCACCTACGCTTACCAGGTCAGTGGTGAATATGCCATGCACATGGCGGCATTCGACCATGGCTGGCTGGATGCCGACAGCGTCATTCTGGAGTCCCTGATGTGCTTCAAGCGTGCCGGAGCCGACGGCGTGCTGACCTATTTTGCCAAGCGAGCGGCCAGACTGTTGGCAAGCTGACGAGGGGAAGGAACGGCGCCTTCCCGGGCCCCTTTTTGAGGAATGACCATGGAAGACGCACAGACCGACAACGCCACCATTGAACAGGCCACCCTGGGCAAGTCCGATGTCTCGGTGGGAGACTCCCCCCAGGCCGATACCCCGGTGCCGCGGCTGAATCAGACGCGCACCGGGATCAAGCCCAAGGCTCTGCCCGACCCGGAGGCGGATCTCAGCGATCCCAGCCTCTACTTCAATCGTGAGTTGTCGCATCTGCAGTTCAACATCAGGGTGCTCGAACAGGCACTGGATGAAGCGCATCCGCTGCTCAACCGCTTGATGTTCCTGCTGATCTTCTCCTCAAACATGGACGAGTTCTTCGAAATTCGCGTCGCCGGCCTGAAGAGCCAGATCGCCATGGGCGATGACGCCACCGGGGCCGATGGGCGCAGCCCGCGCTCCGTGCTGGACGAGATTTCCAAGATCGCCCACGAGCATGTCGAACGTCAGTACCGCATTCTCAATGAGCAGCTGATTCCGGCAATGGAGGCACAGAACATTCGCTTCCGCCGCCGCAGCGACTGGACCAAGGCTCAGCGCAAGTGGGTCCATGACTACTTCTCCAACGAAATCATTCCGGTCGTCAGCCCGATTGGCCTGGACCCGTCGCACCCCTTCCCACGCCTAGTCAACAAGAGCCTGAACTTCATCGTCGAGCTGGAAGGCAAGGATGCCTTCGGCCGCGAAGGCGGCCTCGCCATTCTTCCGGCGCCCCGCTCCCTGCCACGAGTGATCGCACTGCCCAGCGAGCTGTGTGAGGAAGGCTTCAACGAGTACCTGTTCCTGTCCTCGATGATCCATGCCCACGCCGACGAAGTGTTCCCGGGCATGAAGGTCAAGGGCTGCTATCAGTTCCGCCTGACCCGCAACGCCGACATGACCGTGGACCCGGAAGAAGTCTCGGACCTGGCCTCGGCCCTGCGTGGTGAGCTGCTGGCCCGCCGCTACGGCAGTGGCGTGCGCCTCGAGGTGGCCGACAACTGCCCGGAAGGCTTGTCCGACTTTCTGCTCAAGCAATTCCAGCTCGAGCCCAATGACCTCTATCGCGTCAACGGCCCAGTCAACCTCACTCGCATGATGTCGGTACTGGGGGACTCGGAGCGCCCAGAGCTGATGTATCGCTCCTTCGTGCCGGGGATACCCAAGCAGGTCAAACAGCCCAACAGCATCATGCAGGCCATGCAGGAAGGCGATATCCTGCTGCACCACCCCTTCCAGTCCTTCACTCCCGTGGAAGACCTGTGCCGTGAAGCCGCTCGCGACCCGGACGTGCTGGCGATCAAGCAGACGCTGTATCGCACCGGCGCCGACTCCCCCATCGTCACCGCCCTGGTGGAGGCCGCCGGCAATGGCAAGGAAGTCACCGTTGTCATCGAACTGCGCGCCCGCTTCGATGAAGCCGACAACCTGGCCCTCGCCTCACGCCTGCAGGAGGCCGGCGCCATCGTCATCTACGGTGTCATGGCCTACAAGACCCACGCCAAGATGATGCATATTGTGCGCCGCGAGAAGGGCGCGCTGCGTCACTATGCCCACCTGGGCACCGGCAACTACCATTCCAAGACGGCAAAACTCTACACCGACTACAGCTTGCTGACCGCCGATCCGGTGCTGTGTGCCGACGTGCACAAGGTGTTCCAGCAGCTCTCTGGCATGGGACGCACCCGCCAGATCGAAAAGCTGCTCCACGCTCCGTTCACCCTGCACGAGCAAGTGGTGGCAATGATCGAGCGCGAAGCCGACTTCGCGCGCAAGGGAAAGCGCGCCCATATCATCGTCAAGTGCAATTCCCTGACCGAACCCAAGCTGATTCAGGCCCTCTATCGCGCCTCCCAGGCCGGGGTCGAATGCGACTTGATCATTCGCGGCATGTGCTGCCTGCGCCCCGGACTTCCCGGCATCTCGGAGAACATTCGCGTGCGCTCGGTCATCGGTCGCTTTCTGGAGCACACCCGAGTCTTCCACTTCCACAATGACGGCAAGCCCGAAACCTGGGGCTCCAGCGCCGACTTCATGGCCCGCAACATGTTCCACCGGGTCGAGACCTGCTTCCCGCTGCTGGACAAGAAACTGGCCGCACGGGTGCGCAAGGACCTGGAAACCTACCTGGTCGACAACTGTCAGAGCTGGCTGTTGCAGGGCGACGGGACCTACATCAAGCAGGATCCCGGCGAGGCCGCCCCGATCTCGGCCCAGGAAACGCTGCTCTACGCCTATGCCGCCCGTGCCTGACGGCTTTAGCTCCAGGACACAGCGCTCCTAGAAAGCCCCCGCCAGCGATGCTGTCGGGGGCATATCATGCCGGCACCGCCAACATCACGGACATCAGGGCGCCTTGGCGCCAGCACCGCCCCTGTCGCGCCCCGCCCCTGTCGCGCCCCGCCCCTGTCGCGCCCCGCCCCAAAAGCAAAGCCCCCGGCTCCGATGAAGGAGCCGGGGGCCGGTGCTGGACGCCGCAGTCAAAGGCGGCTAGCGAAGGCTAGAGCCCGATCTGGCCGCCGTCTTTGCGCTGAATGACCACCGTGGCAGCACGCGGACGCACGCTGGAATCGGTGGCCTGGGTGGCATCATCACTGGCAGGCCAGTTGCCAGGATGCTGGATGTTGATAAACAGCGCCGTCTTGTCAGGCGTCGAGAAGATACCCGTCACCTCGCAGCCGTTGGGACCCACACAGAAGCGCTTGAGCTTGTCCTGGTTGGCACCGGACAGCACCGCAGCCGCACCATCGGCACGCTCCAGCCCTGCCGGCACCACCGCCAGAACCTGGTCATTGGTACTTTCGGCAACTCCCTCATAGCCATTGTCGGTCTGAATCCACAGGATACCCTGGCCGTCGCCGCGCTCGTCGAAGTAAAGACCGTCGGGACTGGCGAACTCGTTGTCGGCGGTCAGGCCCGACAGGTTATCGGCATCGCTGGCGGCGGCACCGAAGACAAAGACCTCCCATTCGAAAGCACTGGCATCTGCCCCCTCACGCCAGCGGATGATCTGCCCCGCCTCATTGTTGGCCCTCGGGTTGGCGGCATTGACCGGAGCGGTGGCATAGCCATTCCCCAACGCCTCGATGCTGTCGCCATCGCCGGTCAGTGTCGCCTCGGTGCCTTCCTCGGTACGCTTGGAGTTGTTGGTAAGGGTCATGTAGACCTCACCGGTGGAAGGATCCACCGCGCCCCACTCCGGGCGATCCATCGGCGTTGCCCCCATCAGGTCAGCGGCATCGCAGGTATGGATGATCACCCCTGCCAGATCGTCGGCACCGAGCTCCAGGGCCTCGGCCAGGGGTCGACCATCCTGGGTGGTGGCTTGCGGCGTCAGCGGCAACCACTGGCCACTGCCATCGGCATTGAAGCGAGCCACGTACAGCGTGCCCTCATCCATGTACTTGCTGCCTAGCGCCAGGCGGTCGGCCTCGGCGCCGGGCGCGATGGCATCCGCCGGGTCCCAGACCGCCCTGGACACGAACTTGTAGATGTACTCGTTGCGGGAGTCGTGGCCAGAGTAGAACACGACCGGCTGGCCAGCCTCCAACTTGCCCGGCCAGCACCCCTCGTGGCGGAAACGCCCCAACGCCGTGCGCTTCACCGCTTGCTTGCCGGTGTACGGGTCGATCTCAACGATATAGCCGAACTGACGCGCCTCGTTGCGATAGTCGCCGGTGGCATCGCCATCGCCGGGGTTGCCGATCAGCCGGGTAAACTCGTCATCACGTTCGCTGGCGTCGCCCGCTGCGGTTTCCCAGCCATAGCGACCGCGCCCGGTGGCGATGCCAAGACGATCGTCGTCCCGCGTCCGCCCTTCGTCCTTGACGAAATAATCCGGCCAGTTTTCTTCGCAGGTCAGATAGGTTCCCCAGGGGGTATACCCATTGGCACAGTTATTGTTGGTGCCCCGCGCCTGGGTTCCCCCCGGAGAGAACCGGGTCTTCACGTAGTCACTGCCGGCCACCGGGCCAGACAGGTGCATCGGCGTGGCACTGGTATAGCGACGGTTGTAACGGGATCCCTTGACGTGACTCCAGTGTCCGTTGGCGCCCTTCTGCACCTCTACGACCGTGACCCCGTGGGCATTGATTTCCGTTCGGACTTCATCGGCAGGACGCTTGCCCTCCGCCATGTTGGTGGGACCACCCTGGGGCGCCCACAGGGCATTTTCATCGATGTACTCGTTGTTCATCACCAGCAGGAAGCGCTCAGAGCCGCTGGCATCATCCAAAGCGAAGGGGTGCATGCCGTCGTGGTGCATGCCGACGCTGGCCGCCTGTCCCTCTGGCGTCATGGCCAGGTCGTCGCGCCATTGGGGGGCGCTGTCATCGAGCGGCGTGCCCCAGGGCACCAGTACCTGGGCGGTATACCCCGCAGGCACCACTACCGCATCCGTGCGCGACCCTTTGACCGCGTCGAAGGCCAGTGCCAGCGGCGTCTTGGACATGCCTGACCCATGCTGATCGGCGATAGCGGTCAGCCCGAAGCCCCCCAGCATGGACATGGCTGCCATGCCCATGCCGCCCTTCATCACAGCGCGGCGCGACAGGCGACGATCGAGTATTGAAGAAAAGGGCTCATTGCTGCTGGGGTTCAACAGGCGGTGATCTTCGATTTCCTTGCTCATTGCGCAGTCCTCTCTTGGCCGTCGACGTGTGGAACGTCGGCAGACGGGATGTCGTTGCCGGCTGCGGGCCGGTGGCGGGCAGTCACTCGCGCCGATCTGCGCTGTTGGGTGCGCTATCTCGGCGATGTCGGTCCTCGCGACACCCTAGGATGTCTAGATGACAGGGATGTGACGATGCGGTACGCCGGACAAAGCATAAGAGGTAACTGAAATGTTAAAAGAGTAACAATTAGTGAAAGAAACTAAGCTTACGTGACGACAGAGTGATCCAACGCTTGCTCTCGACAGGACCAGAACCATGTGGCATCTGGGACACCGACATCAGCGCATTCTGCTCATGCCGCAAAAGGCACCCTCTAGCGATGAGGACCCAGAACCTTGCTGGCACTGGGTACATTGCACCGATCAAAGGCAGCAACGAGGGGGGAGCCACTCCCGGCTGGATCTCCTTGGTCAACTGGATCCTGCCCTACCCTGCGTGCTGGTCATGCCACCCCACACTATCGCTCTGGTGGCACTAGAGCGGGGAGTGCTGGGCCATAGTGACCCGCAAGCGTCACTCGACACGCTGATCGCGAAAGAGCTGTGCGTGAATCGACAGAGCCTGGCGGTGCATGTGCTCAATCAGGACCACCAGCACCTGGATGTGATGGTGATCCAGCGGGGACTGCTGGCCCAGTGCTTGAACCGGCTTCACCGCCAGCAGCTCCACCCCGCCTGGTGGTCCAGCGCCTTCCAGGGGCTGCCGTTGCCAGACCCCGGACATCTGGCGGTACTGCCCTGGGGCGACGACTGGATGCTCAAGTGGCGTCAACCCCAGGCCCTGGAGAGGGAGCGTTGGCTCAGCTGGCCAAAGAGCCAGGAGCTGGAGCAGCTCAGCCAACAGTTGCCCGATGAGTTGCGCGATTCCCCATGGAACTGCCCGCTCGCTCCCGACGCCTCCAGCAGTCTCGACTGTCTGGCATTCTTCGCCCGCCATCTACCCGTCGACCTGCCACGAGTGCCAGAAGATATGCAGGATCCAGGGGAGCTCTCTCAGGCGACGCCTGAAACGGCATAGAACAAGTCGATGAAAGCGGCATGGGTGACGCCAAGTGTTCTCCAGGTGGCGAGAACGGCATAATGCTCAAGCTCATCACGACAATGGAGTGTCCATGCCCGCCTCAAGGCCTGCCCCCGAGTCTTTTTTCAGGAGCTCCCTCTCCAGGAGCTGTTCCTCCAAGCGCTCTGTCCATGGGCGCTGTATCTCCAAGGGCGCTGTCTCTCAACCGGCTCGCAGGGTTTTGAAGTGCTTAGTCTTGAAGTGCTTGGTCTTGAGCGGCATGTTGCTGCTGCTGGGAGGCTGTGCGGCCTTTGCCCCAGCGCCACCGGCCCATCAGGACAATCTGTGCGAAATCTTTCGCCAGCAGCCGGACTGGTATGACGCGACGCGTGCCTCGTATGAAAAGTGGGGGACTCCCCCCTGGACCCAAATGGCGTTCATCAAGCGCGAATCATCGTTTCGCAGCCACGTCAGGCCGCCCAGAACCACGCTATTGGGGTTCATTCCGTGGACGCGTCCCTCCTCGGCCTACGGCTACGCCCAGGCCCAGGACCCGGTCTGGGGAGAATACAGTGATGATGCGGGTGGGCTGTTCTCAAGCCGCAGCGACATGGACGATGCCACCGATTTCATCGGCTGGTACAACGCCCGAACGCAGCGCATGACCGGCGTCTCGCTGGCCAATCCGGAACACCTCTACCTGGCCTACCACGAAGGCCAGGGGGGCTATCAGCGTGGTAGTTATCGCGCCAAGCCTGCGGTCATGCGCGCGGCGCGCGAGGTCGCGACCACCGCCTCGCGTTATCGCGGCCAGTTGGCCGCCTGCGAGGCGGAGTTTCGTTGCGATGGATTCTTCCAGGTCTGGCCATTTTGCCGGGGTTGATCAGGCGCCCTCGGCCAGGCGCTCTGCGGCCACACTCAACAGGTGTTCGGTGGTCTCCCAGCCAATGCACGCGTCCGTGACGGAGACACCGTAGCGCAGCTTGCCGGGGTCCAGAGGCTGCTTGCCTTCATGCAGATGGCTCTCGAGCATCACCCCGATCAGCGCCGTATCGCCCGCCAGCCGCTGGGCCAGCACGTCGAGCAAGACTTCGCTCTGGCGGCGGTGGTCCTTGCGCGCATTGGCATGACTGCAGTCGACCATCAAGCGCGGCGACAGCCCGGCCTCGCGCAGAGCTCTACGCGCTGCCGCCACCGCAGCAACATCGTAGTTCGGTTCGCCGTGGCCGCCCCGCAGCACCACATGGGTATGGGGATTGCCCTGGGTCTCGACCATCATCGGCTGGCCGTCGCTGCCTACGGCAAAATGTTGATGGGGATGGGCAGCACTGTGCATCGCATCCAGGGCCACCTGCACATCACCACTGGTGGCATTCTTGAAACCGACGACAGCCCCCAGGCCACTGGCCATCTCGCGGTGCAGCTGAGACTCGGTCGTGCGCGCGCCGATGGCGACCCAGGCCAGCAGATCCTCCAGATATGGAGCGATCATCGGCTGCAGAATTTCGGTGGCGACCGGCAGCCCCATCTCGACGATGTCCCGCATCAGCTGGCGCGACAGTCCCAGGCCACGGCTCATGTTGCCTGTCCCATCCAGGTCTGGATCGTAGGCCAGTCCCTTCCAGCCCACGGTGGTGCGTGGCTTCTCGACGTAGACGCGCATGACCACCAGGACACGATCGCGGATACTGGCCGCCAGGCCGGCCAGGCGCTCGGCGTATTCCAGGGCCGCCTGGGGATCATGAATCGAACAGGGCCCCACCACCGCCAGCAGGCGGTCATCTCGGCCTTCCAGAATGTCGCGAATTTCCTGACGCTGTGCGTCGACACGGTCCGCCAGAGTGGCGCTCAACGGGTACTGCTGCTTGAGCGACAGCGGTGCGGGCAATGCGGTCCCGTTAGATCGATCCTGCACAGCAGTCTCTGGGGTCGTCGTGGCCATGTGGGAGGTCGTAGCAAGGGAGAGGGTCGCGGTCATGGTATCAGCTCCAAAGGGTCGTACATCGTTGAACATGTCGACCACCGAGGCGCTCACGGTCGGAGGTGGCCAGTTGGGCCGACCGCGTGTCGATAAATCGCCAGCCATACCCATAGGCGTAACCCTGGAAGTCGGCGTAGACGAAATCTCGATATGCGGTCATCGGTTATCTCCTGTTACCTGCCACTGCAGGCTGTCGCGACGCTCTGGAGCATCATGCCAAAAACAAAGAACCCCCGGACGGGCTGCCGTCCGGGGGTTCTGGGAGGCGGCCCTGGGTGGGAGCGCCTCGCGAGTGCCGACGTTGTCGTCAGGCCTCGCGCACCAGCGCCCCGGTATCAAACCAATACCAGGTAAAGCTGGACCAATAAAAGGACACGCCCGTCATCGCTTGCCCACCACTCAGCGACGCGACATCGGTCGCCAGCGCACCACTTGCGGAGCAAGATGCTCCGTCAGGGCAAGCTGTTAGCTGAGAGGTGACTGATAACATGGCGATCTCCTGAATCTGCCTTCATCCTGCCCGGCGCCGAGACAAATGGCAACCCCTGACGCCTATCCCGCTGTTGCCAGCGTCACCCAGGCGATGGTCGCCGGCAGGCATGTCATGCCCGCCATCACCACCAGGCCAAGAAAGATCATCAGAAAGCCGCTCTCATCACGAAAGTCAGCCGGGTCGTAGGGGCTGTCATGGACATTGCCATGCGTCTTGCCGTGATCGCTGGCGTGGCCATCGGTGTGGCGCTGGTCAGGAGCCTTGTGCTGGGCCATGGAAGCCTCTTCTCATCGTTGGATTGTCAGGGCACACCACGAGTCTAGCTCACCAGGGCCTGCTGGCGAGGCCCCTCAGCGCAGATGGCGTCCGCCATCGACGGCCATCACGGTACCGGTCACGTAACGATTGTCGAGCAGGTAGCGCAGACTCTGATAGATCACACCGGGGCCAGGCACCATGTCCATCAACGACTTCGCTCGCGCCTTGGCGGCATAGGCCTCGTCATCCTGCTCGTTCAGCATGATCAGCGCCGGCGCGATGGCATTGACCTGGATCTGCGGGGCGTACTGGGCCGCGAAGGATAGCGTCAGGTTATCCAATCCGGCCTTCGTCGCCGCATAGGCCGCGTGCTTCCTGGAGCCCTTTTGCACGACGTAGTCGGTCATGTGGATGATATCGCGCTGGGGTTCGCTGCAGGCGTCGAGCAGGCTCTTGGCGTGCAGGTTGATCAGGTAAGGCGCCAGCATGTGGACGCGAAACAACCGCTCGAAGTTGGCCCCGGCGTCGCTGTCCAGGCTGTCCGGCGCCCAGTCACTGGCATTGTGGACGATTGCCCGCAAAGCGTTAGTCTGGCCCTTGAGGCGCTCGATGAAGTCAAGAATGCCGGCTTCACTGGAAAAATCAGCCTGAAGGGTCACGATGCCTCGCTGACGCATGCTGTCCAGCTCCGCTCGCTCACGGCGATAGCTGACGATGACCGGATGTCCATCTTGCACCAGGCGCTCGGCACAGTGCCTCCCCAGCCGCTGGGCGCCACCGGTAATCAGGATCGGCGACGCGCTCACGGGGCCTCTTCCTTGATCAAGCTGCCGACCACCGGCACCAAGGGGTCACGCGGGGCATAGGCAAACACATCGGAAAACACCCGGGACGGCTCAAGACCCAGCGACGCCAGCACATCGACGCACGCATAGACCATGCCAGGAGAGCCGGACAGGTAGACATCGTCCTGTGACACATCCTCCAGGTGATCGCCCAGCGCCGCATCGATACGGCCATGGTGGGCGTATACCCGCTCACCATCGAAGCCTTCCTCGAAACCCGCCTCACAGACCGCGTGGAACACCAGGTTGTCGCACTCGGACACCCACTGTCGCGCCAGCTCCTCTGCATACAGGTCGCGTCGCTCCTTCGCTGCCCACCACAGGGTGATGGGACGCTCGGGATGCTGGTGACGGGCTGCCTCGACGATGGCCTTCATCTGGGCAAAGCCTGTGCCGGCGGCAATCAGCGTCAGGGGCCGGACACTCGATTCGTCCAGCACACAGTCACCGCTGGGCAAGCGCACCGTCAGGTGCTCCGCCACCACCAGCATGGCGCGCAGTTGCGCCGAGTTGGAGCGCTCCGGCCAGTGTTGAATGTGCAGCTCCAGTCTGCCGTCATCGCGATGGCGACTGGCGATCGAGAACGGCACCCAGCAGTCGTCTGACAGACGCATCTCCAGATACTGCCCCGGCGCATGCGCCATGGCCTCGGCGCGTCCTTCAAGCACCACACGAAATACGTCAGGAGTGAGATCCTCGACCTCGATAACCTGGCAGGTCAGGGTCCTTGCCGTCATGTCGACCTCTTGTCGGTGTCAGGGAGGGGAATACCATAGTCGTCCCAGCGTTCGCTGACCCGGGACTTTATGCTGTCGTCCATGCTGATCGCCACGCCCCACTCACGATCGGTCTCACCGGGCCACTTGCTGGTCGCATCCAGCCCCATCTTGGAGCCGAGTCCGGCGACCGGAGAGGCAAAATCCAGGTAGTCGATAGGCGTGTTCTCGACCATCACGGTATCCCGGGCGGGGTCCATGCGGGTCGTGATCGCCCAGATCACGTCTTCCCACTGGCGGGCGTCGACGTCGTCATCCAGCACGATAACGAACTTGGTGTACATGAACTGACGCAGAAAGCTCCAGACCCCCATCATCACGCGCTTGGCGTGGCCAGGGTACTGCTTCTTCATGGTCACCACCGCCATGCGGTACGAACAGCCTTCAGGGGGCAGATAGAAGTCGACGATCTCGGGAAACTGGCGACGCAGGATCGGCACGAACACTTCGTTCAAGGCAAGCCCGAGAATCGCCGGCTCATCCGGGGGGCGACCGGTGTAGGTCGAGTGATAGATGGCATCCTTGCGCATGGTCATGCGCGTCACCGTAAACACCGGAAACGTCTCTACCTCATTGTAGTAGCCGGTGTGGTCACCATAAGGCCCTTCTGGCGCCGTATCATCGGGGTAGAGAAACCCCTCAAGGATGATTTCGGCGGACGCCGGTACCTGCAGGTCCGCATGACCACACTTCACCAGTTCGGTGCGCGACCCACGCAGCAGGCCGGCAAAGGCGTACTCGGACAGCGAGTCGGGCACGGGGGTGACGGCGCCCAGGATCGTGGCGGGGTCGGCTCCCAGAGCCACCGCTACGGGAAATGGCTCGCCAGGATGCTGTTGCTGGAATTCCTGGAAATCCAGGGCCCCACCGCGGTGGGACAGCCAGCGCATGATCAAGCGGTTCTTGCCGAGCTTCTGCTGACGATAGATGCCCAGGTTCTGGCGGGACTTGTGCGGGCCCTTGGTGATCACCAGTGGCCAGGTCACCAACGGCGCCGCATCACCGGGCCAGCAATGCTGGATCGGCAGCATGTCGAGATCGACCTCGTCACCCTCGAACACCCGCGCCTGGACAGGTGCGGAGCGCACGGTCTTGGGCCCCATGCTCATCACCTGCTTGAAGATCGGCAGTTTTTCCCAGGCATCTCGGAAGCCCTTGGGGGGCTCCGGCTCCTTGAGAAACGCCAGTAGCTCGCCGACCTCGCGCAGCGCTTCCACCGACTCCTGCCCCATGCCCATGGCCACACGCTTCGGGGTGCCGAACAGGTTGCCCAGCAGCGGCATGTCGCTGCCTTTCACGTTTTCAAACAGCAGCGCCGGTCCGCCGGCCCTCAAGGTCCGGTCGCAGATCTCGGTAATCTCGAGATACGGATCCACTTCCGCGCTAACGCGCTTGAGCTCGCCAGCCGCCTCAAGACCCGCGATAAAGTCACGCAAGTCGCTATACTTCATGCGAATTTCTCGCTGTCAAATACACCAAAGGGGCAGCATAGCATGCTGCCCCTTCGACTGACCTCGAATGAACGACGATCAGCGCCGCTTCATGGCCTCAAAGAACTCGATATTGGTCTTGGTGTCCTTGAGTCGATCAATCAGGAACTCGGTCGCAGCCGTATCATCCATGGGATTGAGCAGCTTGCGCAGGATCCACATCCGCTGCATCTCGTCATCGGAGGCAATCAGGTCTTCGCGACGGGTGCCACTGCGACGGATGTTGAGAGCGGGATAGACGCGACGCTCGGCCAGGCGACGATCCAGATGGGCTTCCATGTTGCCGGTACCCTTGAACTCCTCGAAGATCACCTCGTCCATCTTGGAGCCGGTATCGACCAGCGCCGTCGCGATGATGGTCAGGCTGCCACCTTCCTCGATGTTTCGCGCGGCGCCGAAGAAGCGCTTGGGCTTCTCGAGTGCATGGGCATCGACACCACCGGTCAGCACCTTGCCCGAAGACGGCACCACGGTGTTGTAGGCACGGGCCAGACGAGTGATGGAGTCGAGCAGAATGACCACGTCCTTCTTGTGCTCGACCAGCCGCTTGGCCTTCTCGATGACCATCTCGGCGACCTGTACATGACGCGCCGGGGGCTCGTCGAAGGTAGACGCCACCACTTCGCCGCGCACTGTCCGCGACATCTCGGTCACTTCCTCCGGACGCTCGTCGATCAGCAGCACGATCAGCTGGCATTCGGGGTTGTTGCGCGTAATGGATGTCGCAATATTCTGCAACATCAGTGTCTTACCAGCCTTGGGCGGAGACACGATCAGACCACGCTGGCCCTTGCCGATGGGCGCCGTGAGGTCGATGATGCGGGCCGTCAGATCCTCGGTGGAACCGTTGCCGATTTCCATGCGCAGACGATCCTGCGGAAACAGCGGCGTGAGGTTCTCGAACAGGATCTTGTGCTTGGCGTTCTCCGGGCGATCAAGGTTGATCTGGCTGACCTTGAGCAAGGCAAAGTAGCGCTCGCCTTCCTTGGGGGGGCGAATCTTGCCGGAGATGGTGTCGCCCTTACGCAGGTTGAAGCGACGGATCTGAGAGGGCGAGACGTAGATGTCGTCGGGGCCGGCCAGGTAGGAACTGTCGGCACTGCGCAAAAATCCGAAACCGTCCTGAAGGATCTCCAGTACGCCATCGCCGAAGATGTCTTCGCCGCTCTTGGCGTGCTTCTTCAGAATGGCAAAAATGATGTCCTGCTTGCGGGACCGGGCCAGATTATCGATACCCATCTCACGTGCGATATCGAGAAGCTCCGGCACGGGCTTTTGCTTGAGTTCGGTCAGATTCATCAGAGTTCAGAAATTACTCGTGGAAGCCGGGCGACAGGGCGCCGTGGGGCGAAAAAAGGACACGCCGATTGAGTGCGTTCAGAGCCCGGGGCTGCTCGTGCGAGGCCTGGTAAAGATGATAGGGCCATGGGCTGGACTCTCCAGAAGGGAGAACCACGCCAGCGTCTGGACGAGGGAGCAGATTCATTCGCCATTGCCAGATCTCGATTGCTGGAACCCTTGGGGGGCTCTGGCAGAGCTGGCATCGTGCGGGCTGTCTGACGACTTGGGATGGTCACGCCGCGGCAGCGACGCGACCGGAAAAACACATTCGAAACAGGCGAATGACCCGATACTAGACAAGCCGGCGAGGGAACGCAAGCCCCCTGCCTCCCCCAGATCATTGACATACCAGAAAGCGATACGCAACCTTGACCCATCTCCAGTGAAGGACCCCACATGAACCAACCCTCGGATTCGCTCAGCGCCCTGCGTGAGACGCCCCATGACCCCGGCAAGGACCCGGCTCGCCTGGCCGCCATCGATCTGGGCTCCAACAGCTTCCACCTGCTGGTGGCCAATTATCAGGACGATCGGCTTCAGGTGGTGGCGCGACTGGGCGAAAAGGTCCAGCTGGCAGCCGGGCTCGACGAGGACGGTTACCTCAATGAGGACGCCATGGCGCGCGCACTGGACTGCCTGGGGCGCTTCGCCCCCTTCCTTGAAGGGATTCCGGCGACGCGCATGCGTGTCGTGGGCACCAACGCCCTGCGCGACGCGCACAATAGTCAGGAGCTGATCGATCGCGCCGAAGCCTTGCTCGGCACGCGCATCGAGATCATCGCCGGTCGCGAGGAAGCCCGCCTGATCTATCTGGGCGCGGCCCATGCCCTGGCGGAAAGCGGTCGACGCCTGATCGTGGATATCGGTGGCGGCTCCACCGAGTTCATCATCGGCGAACAGTTCGAGCCCAAGGCGCTGGAAAGCCTCTCCATGGGCTGCGTCACCTTCACCCGCCGCTTCTTCGGCGATGGCGACATCACCGAGAAGCGCATGCGTAACGCCGAGCTTGCCGCGCTGTCGGAGCTCGCCAACATCCGTCGCCCCTATCAACGTCTGGGCTGGGATGATCCGGTCGGCTCCAGCGGCACCATCAAGGCGGCAGCTGCGGTGTTGCATGCTGCAGGTGACTCCCCTGAAGGCGTCATCACTCGCGATGGGCTGGCCAAGCTGCGCAAACGTCTGATCAAGACCAAACAGCTGGACAAGGTGTCGATGGAGGGTCTGAAGGCCGATCGTGCACGAGTGTTTCCGGCCGGGGTGGCGATTCTCAGCGCTATCTTCGAAGCCTTTGAGCTGACGCAGATGCGCTTCGCCGATGGCGCCCTGCGCGAAGGGGTGCTCTACGACATGGCGGGCCGCAACAGTCCTGAGGACTCGCGCCTGAAGAGCCTGGAGACGCTGGCCCGCTACAATGCCGTGGACACACGCCAGGCCGACAATGTCGCCGCCTCGGCACGGGCCATGTTCGAGCAGGTCAAGCAGGACTGGAACCTGGACGAGGAGCGCGGACGCTATCTGGAATGGGCCGCCTGGATGCATGAGATCGGCCAATCCATCTCCCATAGCCAGTTCCACCGTCACGGCGCCTATCTGCTCGAATACTCCGACCTGGCTGGCTTTTCTCGCCCGGAGCAGCGCCTGCTGTCGTTCCTGGTGCGGGCACACCGCCGCAAGTTTCCGCTCAAGGAGTGGCAAGCGCTGCCCGAAAGCGAACAGCGCGACAGCCAGCGCCTGGCCCGGCTGTTGCGCCTGGCAGTCATTCTCAACCATTCGCGCCCCGAGCAAGCGCCCGCGGCGCCGCGCCTCGAGGTGGATGGCGACACCCTTCACCTGCACTACGAAGGTGGCGATGAGCCAGGACTCTTGTGCACCGACCTGGAACGAGAAGCCGACTATCTTGCCAGCACCGACTTCGCGCTGGTGCTACATGCGGTGACCCCTGACAGCTGACGACGTGGCCAGACAACAGACGCACGCTGGCGGGATCATCTTGCTGGCTGGCGGGATCATCTCGCTGGCGGGATCACCTAGCGGGGTCACGTAGTAAGGTCCCGTCGGCGAGCAAACTCCCGTCAGGGAATGGTCGTCCAGCCTTGTGCTACCGCGATCCAGGCCCCTGAAGCGGCATCCAGCACCGCGACGCATTCGTCCGCTCGCCACAGCAGCACGATATGACAACGCTGCCAGGGAGGCACCGCAGCCTCCTGCAGCAGCCGCTTCACATCGCGCCGTCCACGGCCTTCCAGGCGAATGCGCTCTCCCCCCTGGCGCGCTCGCAGCGTCAGCAGGCAACGGGCCTGGCCAGGAGGCGCGACCAGGGCAAGCGTCCTCCCTGCCACCACGACCTCACGCCCAGACCACCATGGCATCTCCGGCAGCGAGACCGGGGTCGTGCGGCTGTCCGCCAGCAGATACAAGGTGCCGCGCCAGCAGCGCGCTTCGCCACCTGACCAGTGGATCCTCACCTCGGCATCACGTCGGGCCCGGCACTGGGACATGATCTCATCCAGCCGAGTCCCCGGTGGCGTGGCCAGGTCCAGACAGCGCAGACACCAGCCCAGCAGCCAGCGCTGGCGCGGTCGCGACAGCGCCAGTAGTCCATTTAGCGGCAACCTGGCCGGATCGCCCCCCAGCCTGTCCAGATCCTCCTGGGCGTATTCCTCGAGCAGCGATACCGCCTCACCAGCATGCCGTGCACTGGCGGACAGCGCTTGAAGGGCGTCAGGCCAACGCTCCAGCAGTGACGGCACCAGCCGATGGCGCAGGAAATTGCGATCCAGCGACAGGTCCTGGTTGCTGGGATCCTCGATCCAGGCAAGCCTTCGCCTGGCGGCCTCCTTCTCCAGCGCGAGGCGTCCGACACTCAATAGCGGACGGACGATGACCCGTCCTTGCTGCTGACGGCGTGTCGGCATGCCAGCCAACCCCATCACCCCCGACCGACGCAGGGCCGCCAGCCAGAAGGTCTCGGCCTGGTCATCAGCATGCTGCGCCAGCCACAGATGATCCCCAGGCTCCATGATGTCCATAAAGGCCCTGTAGCGGGCCGCCCTGGCCGCCGCCTCGAGGCCCTTGCCCGCCAGATCGACACTGACCCGGACCACCTTCAGCGCGACGCCCTGCTCGCGACACAAGGAGCGACTGTGGCGCGCAAAGTCGTCCGCCGCCGGCTGCAGGCCATGGTGGACATGAATCGCACTGAGCGCACGCCCACGGCGCCGGCAGGCATCCGCGGCCAGTGCCAGCAGCACGCAGGAATCCAGTCCTCCCGAAAGCCCCACCCATAGCGTGCGATCAGCGGGCACGTCATCGATAAAGGGCGCGACAATGGCCTCAAGGCCAGGGGACTCAGACATGCCTGCTCTCCACCCGATACCCGGGCATCACATGCAAGCGGCCCCTATCGCAGAACGACAGGGGCCGCGGGGTTACCACGAAGACCCGACGCTTCAGGCGGGGGCGCCGTAGCTCATCAGGCGCTCATAGCGACGTGCCAACAGGGCGTCGCTGTCCAGAGCGTCCAGGCGCTCCAGACTCTCGCTGATGGCGTCACGCACTCGCGTCGCTGCCTCGTAAGGGAAGCGGTGCGCACCGCCCAGCGGCTCCTTGATCAGGTTATCGACGAAACCGAGCTCCTTGAGACGGCTGGCGGTAATCCCCATGGCCTGAGCGGCATCGCTGGCGCGTTCCGCGCTCTTCCACAGGATCGAGGCACACCCCTCAGGAGAAATGACCGAGTAGGTGGAGTACTCAAGCATCATCAGCTCGTCACAGACACCGATGGCCAGGGCGCCACCGGAGCCACCTTCACCTACCACGGTGGAGACGATGGGGGTCTTGAGACGCGACATCACCGCCAGGTTATAGGCGATGGCCTCGCTCTGGCCGCGCTCTTCCGCGTCGATACCTGGATAGGCGCCAGGGGTGTCGATGAAGGTCAGCACCGGCATCTTGAAGCGCTCGGCCATTTCCATCAAACGGCACGCCTTGCGGTAGCCTTCCGGGCGGGGCATGCCGAAATTGCGGCGGACCTTCTCCTTGACGTCGCGGCCCTTCTGATGACCGATGATCATCACCGGACGATCGTTGAGGCGCGCAACACCGCCGACGATAGCGGCGTCATCGGCAAACTCGCGATCACCGTGCAGCTCATCGAAGTCGCTGAACACATGCTCGAGATAGTCCAGCGTGTACGGGCGCTGCGGATGGCGAGACAGCTGCGATACCTGCCACGGCGTCAGATCCTTGAAGATCGACTCGGTCAGCTTGCGACTCTTTTCCTCAAGGCGCGAAATCTCGTCAGCCAGGCTGACCTGACTGTCGTTGCCGACCAGACGAAGCTCTTCGATCTTGGCCTGCAGTTCGGCGATGGGCTGTTCGAAATCGAGATAGTTGGGGTTCATGGGCCAGCCTTGTGATCATGGTCAGGCGGGCGCGACCGCAGGTCGCAGGCCCACCCATGGCAAATAAAAAGTGGTGTGCATTATCGCACCCTGACGGGGCCACGCAAGGCGCAGCCGTCCAGCGACCTTAACGCCGCAGCGTATTTTGGCCACCTCAGCGATACTTGAGACGTACGCCATCCTGTCCTTCGACATCTCTCAGGGCGATCAACAGGTCATCAGATGGCAGGACCTTCCACTGCTCGTCGAACTCCAGCCAGCCGGTAGCGTCGACATTGCGATAGCGCAGGCGCACCGGCAGGCCTTCCTCATGTCGATGGGGCTCAAGGCTTGCGCGCAGGCTGTCAATCAACCGGCCGTTCGCCTGACGACCATCCACCGAGACCTCCACCGCCTGGCCAAAGCGCGAGCGTGCCTGGACCATGGGGGTGACGTCCTTGCCTCGCAGACGCAGGCCACCGGAGTAGTCATCGCTGGAGACTTCTCCTTCGACGATCAGCACCTCGGCATTGTCGAGCTGTTCACGCACACTGTCATACAGCTCGCCGAACAGTGACGCCTCGATCCGCCCCGTGCGGTCGTCCAGGGTGAGGAAGGCCATGGTATCGCCCCGCTTGGACTTCATGGTGCGCTGCGCCACCACCAGCCCGGCCACCCGCTGCGGCTCCCGGGAAGGCTTCAAGTCCGCGATGCGGGTCGAGACAAAACGTGCCAGCTCCTCTTCGTACTCATCGATGGGGTGACCCGTCAGATAGAGACCAAGGGTGTCCTTCTCGCCGGCCAGCCGATCGCGATCGCTCCATTCCCGCACGCGCAGGTAGTCCGCATAAGGATCGCTGGCCCCTTCATCGGCGTCCGGTGCAAACGCTTCGCCGAACAGGTCCATCATCCCGGCGTTGTGATTCTTGTGACTCTGCGCAGCGGCCTTGAGGGCATCATCCAGGGCCGCGCTGAGCACCGCACGATTGGGCCCCAGGTTATCCAGCGCCCCGGAGCGGATCAGCGCCTCCAGGGTACGCTTGTTCATGCGCTTGGGGTCGATACGGCGACAGAAGTCGAACAGATCGGTAAAGGGGCCTTCGGCGGTACGCGCCTCGACAATGGCGCCGATCGGACCTTCCCCCACGCCACGAATGGCACCCAGGCCATACACCACCCGGCCTTCATCATCGACCGTGAACTTGTAGCCGCCCACGTTGACGTCCGGTGGCGTGACCGTGAGCTTGAGATGGCGACACTCCTCGATCAGCGGCACCACCTTGTCCAGGTTGTCCATTTCGGTGGACATCACCGCCGCCATGAACGGGCCCGGGTAATGCGCCTTGAGCCAGGCGGTCTGGTAGGACACCAGCGCGTAGGCCGCCGAGTGGGACTTGTTGAAGCCGTAACCGGCAAACTTTTCCACCAGGTCGAAGATGTTGCCAGCGAGGTCCGCATCGATGCCGTTGGCCGCACAGCCTTCCATGAAACCGGTACGCTGCTTGGCCATCTCTTCCGGCTTCTTCTTACCCATCGCGCGCCGCAACAGGTCAGCCTGACCCAAGGAATAGCCCGCCATCACCTGGGCAATCTGCATCACCTGCTCCTGGTACAGGATGATGCCGTAAGTCGGCTGCAGCACGGGCTTCAGCAGCTCGTGCTGGTAATCCGGGTGGGGGTAGGAGATCTCCGCCCGTCCGTGCTTACGGTTGATGAAGTCATCGACCATGCCGGACTGCAGCGGCCCCGGACGGAACAGTGCCACCAGTGCGATCATGTCCTCCAGCGAGTCCGGCAAGAGGCGCTTGATCAGCTCCTTCATCCCCCGGGATTCCAGCTGGAACACCGCGGTAGTCTCGGCCTTCTTGAGCATCTCGAAGGTCTTGCCGTCGTCCAGCGGGATCGCATCGATATCCAGCGCCCCCTTGCCCTCGCTGGCGCGCACCCGATCGACCATCTCCAACGCCCAATCGATGATGGTCAGCGTACGCAAGCCCAGGAAGTCAAACTTGACCAGCCCGGCATCCTCGATGTCGTTCTTGTCAAACTGAACGACCAGCCCGGAGCCATCCTCGTCACATAACAGCGGTGAGAAGTCGGTCAGCTTGGTGGGCGCGATGACGACGCCCCCGGCGTGCTTGCCGGTGCCTCGCGTCACCCCCTCGAGCTTGAGCGCCATGTCCCAGATTTCCTGGGCTTCCTCATCTACCTCAATGAATTCCTTGAGCTGGGGCTCCTCTTCGATGGCCTTGGACAACGTCATGCCCACTTCGAAGGGAATCAGCTTGGACAGCTTGTCCCCCAGCGAGTACGGCTTGCCCTGGGCGCGGGCAACGTCTCGCACCACGGCCTTGGCCGCCATGGTGCCGAAGGTGACGATCTGCGACACCGCGTTACGGCCATAGCGCTCGGCCACGTAATCGATGACGCGATCACGTTTCTCCATGCAGAAGTCGACGTCAAAGTCCGGCATCGACACCCGCTCGGGGTTCAGAAAGCGCTCGAACAGCAGGTCATACTGGATCGGATCGAGATCGGTGATCTTCTGCGCGTAGGCCACCAGCGAGCCGGCACCGGAACCGCGTCCCGGCCCTACCGGCACATCGTTGTCCTTGGCCCACTGGATAAAGTCCATCACGATCAGGAAATAGCCGGGGAACCCCATCTGCAGGATGATGTCCAGCTCGAAGTCCAGGCGCTCTCGGTAGCGCTTCTCGAGCGCCGCCCAGTCGTCGCTGTCGCGTGGGAGGCTGTCCACCGGGTAAAGAGCGTCAAGGCGCTCGGTCAGGCCATCGTGGGAGATCTTGCGGAAGAACTCGTCCTGGGTCATGCCCTCGGGAATACCGTATTCCGGCAGGAAGATCTCGCCCAGCCGAACGTTGACGTTACAACGCGCGGCGATCATGACGCTGTTTTCCAGCGCCGCGGGAATATCGGCAAACAGCTCCGCCATCTCCTGTGGCGACTTGAGGTACTGTTCCTCGGTGTAGCGCCGCTCGCGACGGGGGTCATCCAGCGCCTTGCCCTCGCCAATGGCCACGCGGGTTTCGTGGGCCCAGAAGTCCTCACGCTTGAGGAAGCGCACATCGTTGGTCGCCACTACCGGAACCCCGGTGTCCATGGCCAACGCCACCGACGCATGCACGCAGTCTTCTTCCAGCGGGCGACCGGTCCGGGTCAGCTCCAGATAGAAACGGCCGGGAAACGCCTGACACCATTCGTCCAGCAAACGCCGCGCATCGGCATGATGATCGCTGAGCAAATGGCGGCCCACGTCTCCTTCACGCCCACCAGACAGCGCTATCAAGCCTTCGCTCTGCTCCAGTACCCAGGCTTTCTCCAGGTAAGCCCGGTCCTGACGCTGGCCCTCGACCCAGCCGCGAGAGATCAGTTCGGTCAGGTTGCGATAGCCGACGTCATTCATCGCCAGCAGCGTCACCCGATACGGATGATCCAGGTCATGGGCGTTGACCAGCCACAGGTCGGCACCGATCACGGGTTTCATGCCAGCGCCCTGGACCCCGTTGTAGAACTTCACCAGGCCGAACAGATTGGATTCATCGGTCAACGCCAGCGCTGGCGCGCCATGCTCGACGCCAGCCTTGACGTAAGGCTTGAGGCGCACGAGGCCGTCAACCAGAGAGAACTCGCTATGGACGCGAAGATGAACGAAAGGAGCGGACATGTGAAAGCCTTACCTCGACCCGCCGTGGCGGGGCTGTGAATACGGGTCAGAATAGCGCCAGCTGGCGCTTGACAGGGGCAAAGGAGCGACGATGTTCGTCGAGTGGCCCCAGACGTTCCAGCGCGGCCAGATGTTCAGCCGTCGGGTAGCCCTTGTGGCGGGCGAAACCATAGTCAGGATAGCGCCGGTCGAGCGACACCATGGCAGCATCCCGCGCCACCTTGGCGAGGATGGATGCGGCGGCGATGGCCGGGTGACGGGCATCACCCTTGACCACTGCCTGGCCGGGAACATGATGCCCGGGGAGGCGATTGCCGTCCACCAGCAGGTATTCAGGCGAAGGCATCAGCCCATCGATGGCACGGCGCATGGCAAGATGCGTGGCGTGGTAGATATTGAGCTGATCGATTTCCTCGGGGCTGGCGGCTGCCACGTGGAAGGCCAGCGCACGTTCACGAATCAGCCCGTCGAGGGCTTCTCGGCGCTTGGCCGACAACGCCTTGGAATCGGTCAGCCCGTCGATGGGCCGCTCGGGATCCAGGATCACCGCCGCGGCGACCACTGCGCCGACCAACGGCCCCCGCCCGACCTCATCCACCCCAGCCAGGAGCTGGCCATCATAGTCCACCACCAATGGCGGCAACGGCGCCTTCGCGGCGCGCCCCTTGCGAGCCGAATCAGCGGCCATCCTTGTCTCCTCTGGCCTGCGCAGGTGCAGCGCCGGTGTCGCTATCCTGAGAAGCCATCTTGTGAGAGGCGCCTGCGGCGGTCTTATTAGAGGCGCCAGCGTCGCTCCCGGCACTGTCCGGGTCCGCCACCTCCTGCGCACACTCCGGGGCCACACTCGGTGGCAACGGCCGACCTGCCACCAGCGCTTCGATGGCCTCCGCCGCGCGACGGCTGGCATCACGCTGCAGGCCTTCATGCATCGCCGCGAAGCGCGTCTCGAGCGCGCTACGCCCCTGGGGATCCGACAACATGGCCTCCAGCTGCCGGGCAATCGCTTCGGCACTGGCCTCGTCCTGAATCAGTTCAGGCACCAGCGACTCCTGGGCGATCAGGTTCGGCAGCGAGATCCACGGGGTCTTGACCATCCAGCGAGCAATCCGATGTGTCATCGGCGCCATGCGATAGCCCACCAGCATCGGCCGGTGACACAGCATGGCTTCCAGCGCCGCCGTACCCGAGGCGAGCAGAACCAGGTCGCTGGCCACCATGGCTTCGCGGGCCTGACCGTCCAGCAGCATGACGCGATCGCGAAGCGCCGGCCGCTGTTGCAGCAGAACCTCGAGCTCCTGGCGACGCTCGGGCGTGGCAGCCGGAATCACCACCCGCAGGCGCTCACGCGTTTCGACCAATCGCTGTGCGGCCTCCACAAAGGTCGCCGCCATGAAACGCAGTTCATTGCGCCTGGAGCCTGGCAGCAGCGCCAGTACTTCTTCGTCCGGCTCGAGCCCGAACGCCCTGCGGGCAGACTGCCGATCGTTCACCAGCGGCAGCTCGTCAGCCAGCGGGTGGCCGACGAAGGCCACCGGCACGCGATGCTTGACGTAGAAGGCTGCCTCGAACGGCAAGAAGGTCAGCATGGCATCCACCGAGCGGGCAATGCCCTTGACCCGCCCCTGGCGCCAGGCCCATACCGACGGGCTGACGTAATGAGCCGTGGTAATACCCGCCTCGCGCAGCTGTCGCTCGAGCCCCAGATTGAAGTCAGGCGCATCGATGCCCACCATGATGTCAGGCTGCCATGCCAGCGCGTCGCGGCGCAGATGGCGACGCACACGCACCAGCTCGGGCAGGTGCTTGAGCACCTCGACCAGGCCCATGACCGACAGGGTTTCCAGGGGATACAGTGACGCCAGGCCCTCGGCCAGCATGCGTGGCCCGCCAAGCCCACGAAACTCGACGCCAGGATGTCGCGCCTTGAGCGCGCGCATCAATCCCGCGCCAAGAATGTCGCCAGACAATTCTCCGGCGACCAGGTAGACACGGCGGACAGGGACGGCGTCACTCTCGGCTTGGCGAACGACGTGGGTCATGGGGGCTCCCCGGATCAGCGATGGAGTGTCCCGGGGGCAGCGGCCTCACCGGATGGTCAGGCAAGGCCGCCGTTCATCAGCGGATAATGCCCCGGGTAGACGCCTCGATGGAGGCCACGAAGGCGTCGGTTTCCGCCAGCGAGAACCGCTGGCGAATCTCGGCCACCGCTTGCTCGACGGTCAGTCCCTGCCGGTAGACCAGCTTGTAGGACTCGTTGAGCGCGCGGATCGCCTCACTGGCAAAGCCACGCCGCTTGAGGCCGACCACATTGAGACCATGGGCCTGAGCAGGGTTGCCGTTGATCATCACGAAGTCGGGTGTGTCCTTGGTGATGATCGAGCCTCCCCCGGCCATGGCATGGGAACCAAAGCGGCAGAACTGATGGATCGCCGACAGACCGCCGATAATGGCAAAATCGCCCAACTGCACATGTCCGGCCAGGGTCACCTGGTTGGCCAGAATACAGTCATCGCCGATGATGCAGTCATGCCCGACATGGACATAGGCCATGAACAGATTGCGCGAACCGATGGTGGTCTCGCTGCGATCCTGCACGGTGCCGCGGTGCAGGGTGACACCCTCACGGACAACGTTGTCATCGCCCATCACCAGGCGCGTCGGTTCTCCGTTGTACTTCTTGTCCTGGCAAGCCTCGCCGACAGACGCAAACTGAAAGATGCGATTGCGCTTGCCAAGGACCGTCGGCCCCTGCACCACGACATGGGGACCAATCACGGTGCCTTCGCCAATCTCGACGTCGGGACCAATCACGCTGAAGGGCCCAACCTCGACATCGTCGGCCAGGCGGGCGCCGGGATCTACGATGGCGGACGGATGTATCAAGCGATCTTCCTCTCGGCGCAGATGATGTCGGCTTCACAGGCCAGCTCACCTTCCACGGTGGCACGGCACTTGAACTTCCAGATGCCGCGCTTGGCCCGCTCGACCTCGGCACGCAGCTGCAGGGTATCACCAGGCATGACCGGACGCTTGAAGCGCACGTTATCGCTACCGACGAGGTAGTACACGTAGCCGTCGGCGGGCAGCTTATTGACCGTCTTGAAGCCAAGAATGCCGCAGGCCTGGGCCAGCGCCTCGACCACCAGCACCCCCGGCATGATGGGATGGTGCGGGAAGTGACCATTGAAGAACGGCTCGTTGATGCTGACATTCTTGTAGGCAACGATGGTCTCGCCGTGGGTCAATTCCGTGACCCGATCCACCAGCAAGAAAGGATAGCGGTGGGGCAGATATTCGCGAATCTCGTTGATGTCCATAACCATCGTAGCGACCTCTAAAATGACAAGAGCCCTTCTCCGAGAAGGACACGAGCGGCGTCGGGCTTGCGCGCCGAGCCGACAATAGGCGGTGGATTATACCGACCTGAACCACCCCCTCAAGTATCGCTGGAATCCCGCTTCTCCAGGCGACTGACGCGCTTGGCGATACTGTCGAGCTGCTTGAAGCGCACGGCATTGCGGCGCCACTGGCTATTTTCCATGGCACCGGTGCCGGAGGAGTAGACTCCCGGCTCAAGAATCGAATTGGTGACCAGGCTCATGCCAGTGACCTGCACGCCGTCACTGATGGTCAGGTGCCCGGACAAGCCGACCCCGCCTCCCAGCATGCAGTGGCGTCCCACCCGAGTGGAACCCGCAATGCCGACGCAGCCGGCCAGGGCGCTGTGATCACCGATCTGCACGTTGTGCGCGATCTGCACCTGGCTATCGATCTTGACGTCGTTACCGATCACGGTGTCACCGAGTGCACCGCGATCAATGCTGGAACAGCTGCCGACCTCGACATCATCGCCCAGCACCGCACCACCCAGCTGGGCAATCTTGCGCCAGCCACTTCCATCGTGGGCAAAGCCGAAGCCGTCGCCGCCAATCACGCAGCCACTGTGCAAGATCACCCGCTTGCCGATGACCACCCCGTGATACAGGGTGACATTGGCATGCAGGAAACCGTCATCGTCGATCTGGCTGTCGCTTCCGATCACGCAGCCGGGACCTACGACAACGCGGTCGCCCAGCTTCACGCCGGATTCGACTACCGCATTGGGGCCGATGCACACATCTTCACCCAGTACCGCATCGTCGGCCACCACGGCACTGTGATGCACACCCGGGCGATGAGCGCCGACCAGGGGATCGAGCAACCTGGAGAGCTCGGCGTACCCCAGATAGGGATTGTCCAGCACCAGTGCGGGCACTGGACAGGCTTCTAGATGATCAGGATGCAGCAATACGGCAGCGGCACGTGTAGAGGGAAGGTCCTTGAGGTAGGCCCGGTTGGCGAGAAAGCTGACCTGGTCAGGTCCGGCATCCTTGAGCGTCGCCAGCCCTCGCACGCGCTGATCGCCATCGCCGTGCAGGCGCGCGCCCAGTTGGCTGGCGATCTCGGAAAGGCTTGGCTGGGTGCGTGATGATTTCATGAATGACCGTGATGCGGTAACGATAAAATTCGAGAAAGGAAGCGCTGGTCACGCGCTGTCAGGGCGTGTCCAGCAACCGAGTCACCTCTGCGGTCAGGTCGGGCAGATCGCGGCTGCTGTGCAGCACGCCATCCGGCGTGACCAGCACGTCCACATCGTGGCGATCAATGACCTGCGCCACCGCCTCGTCGACACGACCTTCAAGGCGACTTATCAAACGCTGTTCGGTTTCCTGGCGAGCGTTGAGGATATCACGCCTTAGCCGATCGAATCGCTGTCCCTTCTGTTGAAACTCCTGGACGCTGGCGGGGTTCGGCTGCTGCCCCTGCTGGGCAAGCTCATCGGCCAACCCTTCCAGCTCCAGGCGAAGCACTTCAGCCTCTTGCTGCCACGGCCCCACCTGCTGCTGGAGGGACTGCATGGCACCTTGGGCCATGCGGGTGTCCAGCAGCGCTTGCTGCCAATCCAGCACCGCGACTCCCGAGGCCTGCGCCGCCTGCCATGGCAGGGCGGCACACGCCACGATGACTGCCAGGCAACGGCGCAGTCCACTCACTGACATCAGAACGTTTGACCGAGCGAGAACTGGAACACCTGGGTGTCATCCTCGTCCTTGTCATTGAGCGGTTCAGCGATACTGAAGGTCAGCGGCCCGACCGGCGTCAGCCAGGACACGCCGACACCCGCGCTGTAGCGAATATCACCGAACTCCACTCCGGAATCACACTTCTGGCGACCTTCGTCTTCAGACAGTACGTCATAGCACTCGGTCAGGAAGGTGTTACCGGCATCGATGAACAGCGACGGCTGCACCGAACGCTTGTCTTCGACGAAAGGCATCGGGAAGATCAGTTCCATGCTGCCCTCGATCAGCACGTTACCGCCCAGCGTCTCGTCATCACCATCTTCACGCTCGGTGGTCAGCTGACCCAGGGTGTTGTCGGTGAAACCACGTACCGAGCCAAGACCACCGGCCAGGAAGTTCTCGTAGAACGGATAGGGGTCGCTCGAGTTGAGCGCGTCGGCGTAACCCACCTGTCCGCTGAACTTGAGTGACCAGGTTTCTTCCTCGTTGAACGGGAAGAACTGCTTGGCCTGGGCACGGGCCTTGTAGTACTCGGCGTCGCTGCCGGGCACACCCAGCTCCAGCGACAGGCGCTGGTAGTTACCGGCGGTGGGCATGATGCCCCGGTTCAGATCGTTACGGGTCCAGCTACCGGTGACCGACAGGGTGTTGGCGTCATCACCTTCATCCAGCACGTAGCGCTTGATTTCCGACGGCGTGTCATCATAGGTGTCGATCTCGAGCTTCTCGATGTTGGCGCCAAAGTTCATGCGCGTCAGCTCGTTGATCGGATAGCCGAAGTTGATGCCTGCCCCCAGCGCATCGGTGGAGTAGGTGGAGATATCGGAATCTTCGTAGTCGGTCGCGCGGTAGTAGAAGTTGTAGCCGCGAGAGATACCGTCAAGCGTCCAGTAGGGGTCAGTGAAACCAAAGTTGATGCTGGTGTAGGTATCACTCTTCTGGGCACCGATATTGACCCGGTTGCCGCTACCCAGGAAATTGTTCTGGGACAGCGAGGCGCCGTAGATGACGCCGGCACTCTGAGAGAAACCAAGGCTTGCCGAGAGCGAACCAGAAGGCTGCTCTTCGACGTTGTAGGTGACATCGAGCTGGTCGCTTTCGCCCGGCACCGGCTCCGTCTGCACCTCGACCTGCTTGAAGAAGCCAAGACGTTCCAGGCGCTGGCGCGATTGGGAAATGGCCTCGGTCGACGCCGGCGCGCTTTCCGCCTGGATCATCTCCCGGCGCAGCACCTCGTCCTTGGTCGTGGTGTTGCCGACAAACTGGATACGACGCACATAGGCGCGACGTCCGGGGGCGACCTGGAAGCTCAAGTCGACGGTTTCGCCGTCACTGCGTACTTCCGGGATGCCGTCGACCTCGGCGAAGGCAAAACCTTCTGCCCCAAGGCGCGAGCGCATGGCTTCAGAGGACGCAATGACCTTGCTGCGGGAGAACACGTCACCGGACTGGAACTGCAGCAGATCGCGGGCTTCTGCCTCGGCTACCTTCAGGTCGCCGACGAAGTTGATATCTCCGACCCGATAGCGGTTGCCTTCATCGACATTGATGGTGATGAAGATCCGGGACTTGTCAGGACTGATGGACACCTGACTCGAGGTGATCTCGAAATTCACGTAACCGCGGTCGAGATAGTAGGAGCGCAGGCGCTCCAGGTCACCCGCCAGGGCTTCCCGGGAGTATTCGTCGGCGGAGAACCAGCCAAAGAACAGGCCGGGATCATCCTCAAGCTCGAACTCATCGAGCAGGATATCGTCGGAAAAGGCCTCGTTGCCCACGATGTTGATCTGGCGAATCTTGGCAACGGCACCTTCATTGATATTGATATCGACGCGCACCCGGCCTTGGCCGACCGGCGTCACCTCAGTATCAATGCGGGCGCTGTAGCGGCCCTGGGACTGGTACAGCCCCTCCAGCTCACGCTTCATCTCGTCGATGGTCGACAGCTGCAGCACCTGGCCTTCACTGATCCCGGCCTGCTTCAGGCCGTTGCGCAGATCTTCATCGGTGATCTGTGAGTTGCCTTCGATATTGAGGGCTGAAATGGTCGGACGTTCCTCGACCTGGATGATCAGCACATCGCCCTCACGAGCAAGCTCGATATCTTCGAACAGCCCAGTGGCAAACAGCTGGCGCGCGGCGTCGGCCAGCTCGCGGTCATCCACCTGGTCGCGAGCGTTGACGGGAAACGCATTGAAGACGGATGCAGCGGAGACCCGTTGAAGGCCCTCCACACGAATGTCCGACACGGTAAAGGAATCCGCGTGCGCCACCTGGGCACAGGCGGTCAAGAGTGTCGCCAATCCGATGGTCTTGATTTTCATGCAGTCAATTCGCTCGCGTTGAGTCAGCGTACCTGTCCAGACAGGCACCTTATACATTTCTCCGCCTTACTGACAAGTTGACAGCGGCGTCTCAAAAAAGGGGCACCGTCTCCCGTCACTCGCCGCCACCACCCCTGGTGACGACTGCGGCGTCTCCCGACACTCGGGCCTTGCTGATGGTCTGTCGCCCTACCAGAGACGCATCACATCAAAGTACAGGGCCATGATCATCAGCGTTCCGACCAGCGCTAGACCCACCTTCAGTCCGACCGCCTGGGTGCGCTCGGAGACAGGCCGTCCGCGCACCGCCTCGATCAAGTAATACAGCAGATGGCCACCGTCGAGCACCGGGATGGGCAAAAGATTGAGCACCCCCAGGCTGATCGACAGATACGCCATGAAGTTGACGAAGCTCTCTAGACCCGAGCGAGCCGTATCGCCCGCGATGCGCGCAATCGTGATCGGGCCCGACAGGTTGGTCGGTGAAATCAGGCCCACCAGCATCTTGCGCACCGCGTCGAAGGTCAACACTGTCATTTCGGCGGTGCGCGATGCAGCTTGCCCCACGGCCTCCAGAGGTCCGTAGCGGATATCTCGCTGATACTCCTGGGGCCAGTCTACCGGTGCAACGCCGGCACCGATATAGCCGATCTCGCTACCATCATCGAGACGGTTCCCGCGCGGGGTCAGGCTTAGCGTGACAGAGGCATCGCCTCGCTGCACGTCGAGCTCCATGGCCTCGCCGGGACGCGCCCGGACGCGCTGGACCAAGTCCGGCCAGTCCGCCACCGGCTCGCCATCAATCGCCACCACCCGATCACCGGGCTGCAGCCCCGCCTGGACCGCTGGCTCATTCTCGACCAGTTGGCCGATCACTGCCGGCATGTCCGGGCGCCACGGCCGGATACCCAGCGTTCCCAGCGGCTCCGGTGGGTCCTGCCCCACCAGCCAGTTGTCCACCTCGACCGGGTAGGTCCGGGCAACGCTGCTGCCCTCCGCCCGTGTCTCGATGGCCAGGCTGCCGCTGGCGCCAATGGCAGCCACCAGCTTCAAGTTGATGTCGTCCCAGGAGCGAACCGGCTCACCGCGGACGGCGGTGACTTCCATGCCCTGCTCCAGCCCCGCCTCGGCCGCCGGAGACTGCGGCGTCACCTCGCCCACTACCGGCACGACCGTCGTGGTACCCGCCACAAACAGCGTCCAATAGGCCACCAGCGCCAACAGGAAGTTGGCCAGCGGACCCGCTGCGACAATCGCAATACGCGCCCATACCGACTTGCGATTGAAGGCCTGATCCAGCTGGTCAGCCGGGACATTGCCCTCACGCTCGTCGAGCATCTTGACGTAGCCGCCCAATGGAATGGCGGCGATCGCGAACTCGGTGCCATGGCGGTCCACTCGCGACCACAAGGGCTTGCCGAAACCTACCGAGAAACGCAACACCTTCACGCCACAGCGGCGCGCCACCCAGAAGTGACCGAACTCATGGAAGGTGACCAACAGGCCGAGCACCACCAGCACGGCCAGAATATTCTGAATCAGGCCCACCTACGTCTCCTTGGCAATGTCGCGTGCGTCGGCGCCAGCGCCGTCGTTGTTCCGGCAGCAGAGAATGAGAAAGGTTCCACTAAACAACGCATCAGCGGCGTGCCTCCAGCCAGGCCAGCGCATGACGCCGGGCCTGGCGGTCGGCGGCCAGCACCGCCTCCAGATCATCGGCGCGGCCATCGAAGTGGCCCTCTCTGACGTCCTGCACCAGCGCGGCAATGGCATTGAAGCCCAGGCGCCGATCCAGGAAGGCCTCCACCGCGATTTCGTTGGCGGCGTTGAGTACGGCAGGCTGCAGCCCCCCTTCCGCCATCGCCTCGCGAGCCAGACGCAGGCAGGGAAACGCCGTTTCGTCGGCCGGCTCGAAGTCCAGACGAGCCACCGCGAACAGATCCAGCGGCTGCACACCGGCATCGATCCGCTCGGGCCACGCCAAGCCGTAGGCGATGGGCGTGCGCATGTCCGGGTTGCCAAGCTGTGCCAGCACCGACCCATCGCTGTAGGCCGCCATGGAATGAATCACGCTCTGCGGGTGTACCACCACCTGAATCTGCTCGGGCCGAGCATCGAACAGCCAGCAGGCCTCGATCAGCTCGAGCCCCTTGTTCATCAGGGTGGCACTGTCTACGGAAATCTTGCGGCCCATCGACCAGTTGGGGTGCGCACAGGCCTGGTCGGGGGTGACCTGGGCCAGCTGCTCGGAGGAGTAACCGCGAAAGGGACCGCCCGAAGCGGTCAGCAGCAGCTGGGTGACCCCATGCTGCGCCAACCCTCCACGGTGTTCACCGGGCAGACACTGAAAAATGGCATTGTGCTCGGAATCGATCGGCAACAGCGCCGCGCCGCTCTCCTCGACGGCCTGCATGAACAGCGCCCCCGACATGACCAACGCTTCCTTGTTGGCCAGCAGCACGCGCTTGCCCGCCCGCACCGCAGCCAGCGTAGGCAACAGTCCGGCGGCGCCCACAATGGCCGCCATGACCACCTCGGCTTCCGGCGCACTGGCGACCTCCGCCAATGCCTGATCACCGTGGCGTACCTCGGTGGCAAGGCCAGACTCCCGGAGCTTCAGTGCCAGCCATTCGGCATCGGCTGCGCCGCCCAGCACGGCCACCTCGGGGCGGTGAGATAGGCACTGCTCCAGCAGCGCCTCGCGGGACCGGTGTGCCGTCAGGGCGTGGACGCGATAGCGGTCGGGATGCCGGGCGATGACGTCGAGGGTACTAGTGCCGATAGAGCCGGTGGCTCCCAGCACAGTCACCCCCTTTACCGCCTGTGCGTCAGAGCGCTTAGGATCTGTCATGACGCCACCAGCCAGGTAAAGAAAAGTGCGAAGACGGGAATCGCAGCCGTCAGGCTGTCGATGCGATCAAGCACGCCGCCATGCCCGGGCAACAGGGCACTCGAGTCCTTGATCCCGCGATGGCGCTTGAGCATGCTCTCGAGCAGATCCCCAAGCACCGAGATCAGGGTCACGGCCAGTGTCAGCAGCACAAGCGTGATGGCGGCGGACAGCGATAGCGCCTGCCACAGGGCAAACACCACCGCCAGACAGGCAGTGACGGCCATGCCACCGTATACGCCTTCCCAGGACTTGCCTGGGCTGACGCTGGGCGCCAGCTTGCGACGGCCAAAGGCGCGGCCAACGAAGTAAGCACCGATATCGGCTCCCCACACCAGCAGCAGCACGAACAGTAGCCAGGCGGCGCCGCTCTCCCGCAGCAGGTTGAAGCCGACCCAGGTGGGCAGCAATACCCAGCCGCCCATGGCCAGGCGCATGCAGGTCGACGACCACTGCGGCGTGCGCTCAGGATGCCCCAGCACCCACCACAGATTGATCGACCAGCCAACGGCGCCTATCACCAAGGGCCACAGGGCGTGAGACTGACCGGTTAGCCACATCACCAGCATGACCCCGGCCAGCGCCGCCGGGGCTAGCCAACGCCTCACTCCCCGATCCAGGCCTGCCAGGTTGGCCCACTCCCAGCCCGCCAGCACCACGATGGCGCCGGTGAACAGCGCGAAGGCGCCCCCTTCCAGTCCAAACAAGCCTGCCAGCGCCAACGGCGCCAGCCAGACCGCGGTAATGATTCGCTGTCTAAGCACCCTGGGCCTCTAGCTGTTCGTCAGTCATGCCGAAGCGGCGCTTGCGCTGGCAGAAGTCCTCCAGCGCGTCGTCGAAGGCCTCGCCATCGAAGTCGGGCCAGAGCACGGGCGTAAAGTACAGCTCCGCATAGGCCAGTTGCCACAGCAGGAAGTTGGAGATACGGCGCTCGCCGCTGGTACGAATGCACAGATCGACTGGCGCCGCGTCACTCAAGCACAGCTCCTGTGCCAGGGTGTCTTCGTCAATGGCATCCGCCTCGAGCTCACCCCGCGCGACGCGCTCGGCCAGCCGCCGCGCGCCGCTGGCGATGTCCCACTGACCGCCATAGTTGGCGGCAATAACCAGGCGCAATCCCTGATTGCCCTGCGTCAACCGCTCGGCATCTTCAATCCGCTTCTGGATCGCCGACGAGAACCCCGAGGTATCACCGATCACCGACAGACGGATATCGTGCTCGTGGAGCTTCTTGACCTCGCGCTTGAGCGCCATCAGGAACAGTTCCATCAGCGCGTTCACTTCAGCGGCGGGACGTTTCCAGTTCTCACTGGAGAAAGCAAACAGCGTCAGCGTCTCGATACGTCTCTCGGCGGCACGACGAATCACCGCTCTCACGGCTTCGACACCCGCGTGATGCCCGCGCACACCGGATAAACCGCGCGCCTTGGCCCAACGGTTGTTGCCATCCATGATCACGGCCACGTGACGAGGCAGACTCGCAGAGGGCGGCAGCGGGCGAAGTTCGGGAGACGGCGTTGACTTCATGGGGTCTCGCATGACGTTTGAATCCAGCCTCACCGCATCCTGGCAGCAAGACAATCGGTTCATTTGTCGGCCATCGGCCAAGGCGATGGCCGACAAAGCAACCTCGGCCACTGGTCACATGCAACACGATAGCGCACGCCCAGTGCAGCGGCACCCCGGGCCTGCCGTCGCGGCAGCCCCGGAGCAGCGCCGGATCAGACCTGCATCAGGTCTTCTTCCTTGGCCGCCAAGGTCTTGTCGATTTCGGCGATGAAGCGATCGGTGATCTTCTGCACCTCATCCTCACCCTGACGCTCTTCGTCCTCGGAAATTTCCTTGTCCTTGAGCAGCGCCTTGATGTCGTTATTGGCATCACGACGAACGTTACGGATCGCGACCCGCGCGTTCTCCGCTTCCTGACGCGCCTGCTTGATGTAGCCCTTGCGCGTCTCCTCGGTGAGCATCGGCATCGGCACGCGGATCACGTTGCCGGCAGACGCCGGATTGAGGCCGAGGTCAGAGGTCATGATCGCCTTCTCGACCTTGGGCACCATGCTTTGCTCCCAGGGCACGACGGTCAGCGTGCGGGCGTCCTCGACGTTGACCGACGCCACCTGGTTCAGCGGCATCATGGAGCCGTAGTATTCGACCTGGACGGCATCCAGAATGCTGGGATGCGCGCGGCCGGTGCGAATCTTGTTCAGGTTATGATGCAGCGACTCGATGGTCTTCTGCATTCTCGTTTCTGTGTCTTTCTTGATGTCGTTGATCACGATCTCACCCTCTGTCGATCAGCGTGCCTTCCTTGCCACCCACTACCAGGTTGAGCAGGGCGCCAGGCTTGTTCATGTTGAAGACCCGAACCGGCATGTCATGGTCACGCACCAGACAAATCGCGGTCAAATCCATCACCCCGAGCTTCTGTTCGAGGGCGTCGTCATAGGACAGTTGGTCATACTTGACGGCATCGTCGAACTTGACCGGATCCTTGTCGTAGACACCATCTACCTTGGTTGCCTTGACCACCACGTCGGCATCGATCTCGATGCCGCGCAGACACGCAGCGGAATCGGTGGTAAAGAACGGGTTACCGGTACCGGCGGAGAACAGCACGACATCGCCGGACGTCAGGTAACGAATCGCCGTGCGTCGGTCGTAGTGCTCAACTACCCCACTCATGGGAATCGCCGACATGACCCGCGAGCGGATGTTGGAACGCTCAAGCGCATCGCGCATGGCCAGGGCGTTCATCACCGTCGCCAGCATGCCCATGTGGTCACCGGTGACACGCTCCATACCGGCTTCATGCAGGGCGGCACCACGGAACAGGTTGCCACCGCCGATCACGATGCCTACCTGGACGCCGATGCCTACCAGCTGCCCAATCTCGAGGGCCATGCGATCAAGCACCTTGGGATCGATCCCGAACTCGGCATCCCCGGTCAACGCCTCGCCTGACAGCTTCAGCAGGATGCGCTTGTACTTCGACACATCGGCACGGGGCTTGTCGAGCTTGGACTGGGGGGAAGAATCGGCGCTACTCATGGCATTTCTCCACTGGGGACTGGATGGGTCGAGTGACGGTCGGTCAGGCCGTACGCTCACCGCTGACGCATACACGAAGGCGTGCGCTTTCGCGCACGCCATCTTTACACTGTGCTAGCACAGTATGGAACCTTGGGCCTCGGGAAACACATCCCTTTAGCTACGCTTGGCCTGTTCCATGACTTCCTTGGCGAAGTCGACCTCTTCCTTCTCGATGCCCTCGCCCACTTCGAAGCGAGTGAAGCCGATCACTTCACCACCGGCGGCCTTGACGAACTCGGCTACGCTCTGGTTCGGATCCTTGACGAAGGGCTGCTCGGTCAGGCTGTTCTCGGCCAGGTACTTCTTCAGGCGGCCCTGCACCATCTTCTCGGCGATCTGCTCGGGCTTGCCCGCCATATCCGGCTGCGCCAGGATGATGGCCTTTTCCTGGTCGAGCGCTTCCTGAGGCATGTTCTCAGGACGAGCAACGGCCGGGTTGATCGCAGCCACGTGCATGGACACGTCCTTGGCGGCTTCCTGAGTGCCACCCTTGAGCTCGGTCAGCACGCCGATGCGGCCACCGTGCACATAGGCACCCACCAGGTTGCCGTCAGCCGCATCGACGACCACAGCGCGACGCACGCCGATGTTCTCGCCGATTTTCTGGACCAGCTGCTCACGAGCAGTTTCCAGCTCGCCAGCGGTCACAGCGGCGACGTCTTCGCTCTTGGCGGCGAAGAAGGTATCCGCCACCTTGTCGGCAAATGCCTTGAAGTTGTCGTCACGAGCAACGAAGTCGGTCTCGGAGTTGATCTCGACCATCACGCCGTAGCTGCCGTCCTCGGACACGCGAGTCACGACAACGCCTTCAGCAGCGGTACGACCCGCTTTCTTGGCGGCCTTGAGACCAGAGTTCTTGCGCAGATCCTCAATGGCCTGCTCGATGTCACCGCCGGCTTCGGTGAGTGCCTTCTTGCACTCCATCATGCCGAGCCCGGTACGCTCGCGCAGTTCCTTGACCTGGGAGGCGCTGATAGCTGCCATGGTATTCACCTCTAAATGGTTCGACCTGGGTGTCGGAGAGGCCCTCGGCTTGACCGCGGGCCAGAGTAGAGAAAAGGGGGCCTCGGCCCCCTTTGCGCCTGTCCGGCGTGGATCGCTTGCGCGATCAGCTGGCCCAGGCGGGCCGAAGCTTACTCGGCAGCAGCGGCGGCATCGCCTTCGCTGTCGGTCACTTCGACGAACTCATCGGGGCGACCTTCCTTTGCACGACCACAGGCATCGGCGATGGCCTTGACGTAGATCTGGATGGCGCGGATGGAGTCATCGTTGCCCGGGATCACGTAGTCGACGCCGTCCGGATCGGAGTTGGTGTCAACCACGCCGATGACCGGGATGCCCAGCTTGTTCGCTTCGTTGATAGCGATACGCTCGTGGTCGACGTCGATCACGAAAAGTGCGTCCGGCAGGCCGCCCATTTCCTTGATACCGCCGATGGAGCGCTCGAGCTTCTCTTGCTCGCGAGTCGCCATCAGGACTTCTTTCTTGGTCAGCTTCTCGAAAGTACCATCTTCGTGCATGGTCTCGAGTTCGCGCAGACGCTTGATGGACTGACGAATGGTCTTGTAGTTCGTCAGCATGCCGCCGAGCCAGCGGTGGTTGACGAACGGCTGACCAACGCGGTTGGCTTCTTCCTTGATGATCTTGCTCGCGCTACGCTTGGTACCGACGAACATGATCTTGTTGTTGGCAGAGGCCATCTTCTCGACCACATCGATCGCCTCGTTGAGCGCCGGAAGGGTATGCTCGAGGTTGATGATGTGAATCTTGTTACGAGCGCCGAAGATGAACTTGCCCATCTTCGGGTTCCAGTAACGTGTCTGGTGACCGAAGTGTGCGCCTGCCTTGAGCAGGTCACGCATATTGACGTGTGCCATGGATGACTCCTGAAAAATCGGGTTAGGCCTCCATGCACCCCATGGATCCGACCAGAGGTTTCCCTCAGGCACCCGGGACCATGTGTCGGTGCATGTGTGTTTTCAAGGCTCGAGGCTTCCACTGTGAAAGCCTCTTCTGTTTGCCGCCTTCCCGTAACGCGCCGCCTGGCGAGGGCGTCGCAGGCAGGGAGCGAAGGATCGTAACCCTTCCTTATCTCACCCGCTCCGTGATCGACACACCCATGCAGGGAACGGCGATTGCAGGAAAGCGCGCAGCTTTATACCATGGATGACTTTCGAATTGAAGTCGCCCAGCGTCTCGCGCGCTCGACGCCGCCGCATCGACACCCGCATACGGCCATTCTGCGCTGTGTCAGCCGCAGCCTCCTGCCCCATGGCGACCCCACACAGATCGAGATTCCATGAACGTACCCATCAAGACGCCCGACGAAATCGAAAAAATGCGCGAAGCCGGCCGCCAGGCGGCCAGCGTGCTGGAGATGATCACCCCTCACGTCGTCGCTGGTGTCAGCACCGGCCACCTGGACAAGCTGTGCCACGACTACATCGTCAATGAGCTCGGCTCGACCCCTGCCCCGCTCAACTATCATGGCTTTCCCAAGTCCATCTGCACCTCGATCAACCATGTGGTCTGCCACGGCATCCCCGACGACAGCAAGAAGCTGAAGAAGGGCGACATCATGAACATGGACATCACCGTGAAGACTGCCGATGGCTACCACGGCGACTCCAGCGTCATGTTCATCATCGGTGACACCATTCAGGGCGAGCGCCTGTGTCGCGTCACCCAGGAGTGCCTGTACCGCAGCATGGCGCTGGTACGCCCCGGGGTGCGGCTGTCCGAGCTCGCCCGCGCCATTGAAAGCCATGCCCAGGCCAACGGCTACTCCGTCGTTCGGGACTTCTGCGGCCACGGCATCGGCGCCGGCTTCCATGAGGATCCCCAGGTACTGCACTACGATGGCTACGCCCCGGAAGCCGACATCGAACTGGCGGCCGGCATGTGCTTTACCATCGAGCCAATGATCAACGTCGGCGACCATCGCACCAAGGTGCTGCGCGATGGCTGGACGGCGGTCACCAAGGACAAGGGACTGACTGCCCAGTGGGAGCACACCCTGCTGGTGACCGAGACCGGGGTCGAGGTGCTGACCGCTCGCTCGGATGAAGACCTGTCCTTCCTCGAGCGCTGAGAGCCCATGCTGCTGCACCACTACCGCTTCGCACCGGAATTCGAGCTGTTCGACGTCGACGACTTTGCTCGCCAGCTCGACGGCCAACGTTCTCCCATCGCTCCGTTCAAGGGGGCGCTAAAGGAGATTCAGGCCCGTCTCGATGAGCGCTTCCTGGGAGGCGCAGACATCCGTGACCTGGTACGCGGGCGGGCCTGGTGCCTCGACCAGCTGCTGGCCCTGGCCTGGTCACGCCAGACGGGACTGGACGACGGGGTTGCCCTGCTCGCCGTGGGCGGCTACGGCCGCGGCGAACTGCATCCGCATTCCGATATCGACCTGATGTTCCTGCTGAAAGACGATGACGACACCCCTTATCGGGAAGCGTTGACCTCGTTTATCACCTTTCTGTGGGACATCGGCCTGGAAATCGGCCATAGCGTGCGCTCGCTCAACGACTGCGCGCGCGAGGCCGAAGCCGACGTCACCGTCATCACCAACCTGCTGGAATCTCGCACCATTGCAGGGCGGGAGGCGCTGCGCCAGGCCATGCGTGAGCGGCTGGCGGCGGAGCACATGTGGCCGGCGGATCGCTTCTTCGAAGCCAAGTGGCAGGAACAGATCGCCCGCCACTATCGTTTCAACAACTCCGAATATCATCTGGAACCGAACATCAAGAGCTCACCCGGTGGGCTTCGCGATATCCAGATGATCGGCTGGGTCGCCAAGCGCCATTTCGATACCGAGTCCTACGAGGATGTGGTGGCCAAAGGCTTCATGAACGACGCCGAACACCGCATCCTGAGCCAGGGCCAGGCGTTCCTGTGGCAGGTTCGCTACGCCCTGCACATGCTCACCGGGCGCGCCGAAGACCGCCTGCTGTTTGACCATCAGAACACCATCGCCGAGCTGTTTGGCTATCGCGACAACCCTGAGCGTCTGGCGGTAGAGCAGTTCATGAAGCGCTATTACCGTCATGTCACCGCCCTGGCTGGGCTCAATGACATGCTGCTGCAGCACTTCGACGAGCAGATCCTGCGCCCCGACGAGCCGATTGCGGTCACCCCGCTCAACGAGCGCTTTGAAGTCGCCGGTGGCTACATCCAGGTACGCTCGCGCACCCTGTTTCGGGACCAACCCTCGGCCCTGCTCGAGCTGTTCTACCTGATGGCAGAACATCCTGAAATTGAAGGCGTGCGCGCCGATACCATTCGCCTGATCCGCGACCATCGACACCTGATGGACGATCGCTACCGCGACGACCCTCGCCACCAGGCGCTGTTCATGGCGCTGTTGCGCTCTTCCGGCAATGTCGCGCGCCAGCTCCGTCGCATGAACCGCTATGGTGTGCTGGGCAAGTATCTGCCGGCCTTTGGTCAGGCGGTCGGCCTGATGCAGCACGACCTGTTCCACATCTACACGGTAGATGCCCACACTCTGCGCCTGCTGAAATGCCTGCATGGATTCCGCAAGCCGGAGTCCAAGAAGGAATTTCCCGTCGCGGCCACCCTGATCCACCAGGTGCCCAAGATGGACATCCTGTGGATTGCCGGACTGTTTCACGACATCGGCAAGGGTCGCGGCGGTGACCATTCGCTGATCGGAGCGCGCGAGGTCGAGGTCTTCGCTGAGCGACACGGACTCAGCCAGCGCGACACCCGCCTGGTCAGCTGGCTGGTGGAGCACCACCTGCTGATGTCGATGGTGGCCCAGAAGCGGGACATTACCGACCCCGAAGTGATACGTGACTTCGCCGCCACGGTGGTCGATGAGACGCGCCTGGACTACCTGTACATTCTCACCGTCGCCGATATCACCGCCACCAATCCGACGCTGTGGAATGGCTGGCGCGCGTCGCTGATGCGCCAACTGCATGCCGAAACACGGCGCGCCTTGCGTCGCGGACTCGAGAACCCGCTGGAGCGTGACGACTGGGTGCGCGAAACCCGTGAAGAAGCCCACTCGCTACTGGCGACCATCGGCGCCGACATGGCGCAGGTAGATGCCCTGTGGCGCTCTCTGGGAGAAGACTTCTTTCTGCAGTACGCGCCGAGCGAAGTGGTCTGGCAGACCCAGGGCATGCTCGACCACGCCGGCAGCGACATGCCGCTGATCCTGATCAATGCCCCCACCGACGATATGCCCGAAGGCGGCACCAAGGTGTTCATCCATACCCGCTCCGTGGATGACCTGTTCGCCGCCACCGCCGCGGCAATGGAGCAACTTGGTCTGTCGATCCACGACGCCCGCATCGCCACCTCGCTCAATGATTGGACGCTGAATACCTTCATCGTGCTCGACGATCACGACCAGCCGATTCGCGACGCCGTGCGCCTGGAGGAGATTCGCCGCCATCTGGTCGAGGAACTGGATGATCCGGACGACTACCCCACCATCGTGACACGCCATACACCGCGCCAGCTCAAGCATTTCAAGGTCGCCACCCAGGTCGCCATTGAACAGGACCCCAACGGTGAACGCACCTTGCTGGAGCTTACTGCCCCTGACCGTCCAGGCCTGCTGGCCCGGGTTGGCAGCATCTTCATGGAGCAGGGCATCACACTGTCGGCGGCCAAGATCGCGACCCTGGGCGAGCGCGTCGAAGACGTGTTCTACGTCACCGACCGCGCCGGCCTCCCGATCACCGACCCGCAGCGCCAGCAGGCGCTGCGCGAGCGGCTGATCGAAGTGCTCAGCGTGTAACGACGGGGAGCCGTCGGCGCCCGTGCATTTGAGGCGGGCCCGACGCTTCCCTATAATCGCCGACAGCCCCATTCCCGCGATGACAACGACGCCCCAAGGGCGCGCCAGGACCTCATGAACCCTGATCTCGATGCCTTGCAACCATATCCCTTCGAGCGCCTGGCGGCGCTGAAGGCCGACCTGACGCCACCGGCGCACCTAAGCCACAGGCCGCTGACCATCGGCGAACCCCAGCATCCGCCCTACCAGGCGGCACTGGACGCCCTGGTGCGCCATCAGGGGGAATTCGCGCGCTACCCCGCGATCGCTGGTCTGCCACCATTGCGCCAGGCCATCGCCGCCTGGGCCAGCCGCCGCTTTGCTCTGCAAGGCCTGGATGCCGAGCGCCAGGTATTACCGGTCAATGGCACGCGGGAAGCCATCTTCGCCTTCGTCCAGGCCTGCCTGGACCGCTCACGTCCGGCGCGTGTGGTGGTGCCCAACCCGTTCTACCAGATCTATGAAGGCGCCACCTTGCTGGCCGGCGGCCAGCCGCTCTATCTGGACTGCCGTGCTGACAACGGCTTCCGGCCAGACCTGTCCGCCATCGATGCCGACACCTGGCGCGACGTTCAAATGGTGTTCATCTGCTCACCGGGCAACCCCACCGGCGCCGTAACGCCCCTCGAGGATTTTCAGCAGCTGATCCGCCTGGCCGACGAACACGATTTCATCATCGCCTCGGACGAGTGCTACTCGGAGCTGTACCTGGACGAACAGGCGCCACCTCCGGGCCTGCTCGAAGCTGCCGCCGCCATGGGGCGCCACGACTATCAACGTTGCCTGGTCTTCCACTCCCTGTCGAAGCGCTCGAACTTGCCGGGACTGCGTTCGGGTTTCGTTGCCGGTGATGCCGATCTGATCGCTCGCTTCCGTCGCTACCGCACCTACCACGGCTGCGCCATGGCCCTGCCGATTCAGCATGCGTCCATCGCCGCCTGGGCCGACGAAACCCACGTGCACGACAATCGCGACGCCTATCGCGCCAAGTTCGCGGCGGTCACGGAGATTCTCTCGTCGGTGGTCGACTTTCCTACTCCGGAAGCCAGCTTTTATCTGTGGCCAGCAGTGCCCGACGGTGACGATGAGGCACTGACCCGGCGCCTGTATGCTGAAGCGCATGTCAGCGTGCTACCGGGCAGCTATATGGGCCGGATCGGTGCCGATGGCAGCAATCCCGGCAGTGGACGCCTGCGCCTGGCTCTGGTCGATGAGCTCACCGCCACCTGCGAGGCAGCAGAACGCATTCGACACCTGCTGGCCAGCGGCTGACGTCGCTGCCACCACGACGCCCCACTTCGAGGACAGGCCATGCTGACGCTCTATGTGATCAAGAACTGCGACACCTGCCGCAAGGCGCAAAAGGCACTGGACGCAAGCGGACACCCCTACCAGGTGCATGATCTGCGCGCTGACGGTGTCTCTGCCGCCCTGCTCGAACACTTTCTCGAGTCGGTTGCCGTCAAGACGCTGCTCAATACCCGCAGCACTACCTGGCGCCAGCTGCCCGACGACGACAAGCAGGACGTCGACGCCAACAAGGCCCGCGAGCTGATGCTGGCCAACCCGACACTGATCAAACGCCCGCTGCTCGACAAGGGCGATGACATCCTGGTCGGCTATCGCGACGGCGATTACGACGCTCTCTAACCCCGATTGAACACGTTCACTTTAAAGGACATACGGCATGCACAGCTTTGCACTTGGTATCGGCACTCAGAACACCCAGGGCGACTGGCTCGAGGTCTACTATCCGGCCCCCCTGCTGACCCCTGACGCCAGCCTGGTCGAGGCCGCAGCCAAGGTCCTCGATGCGCCCATGGGCACCGCCGTGGTCAGCTTCCTGCCCGAGCACTGCCAGGCCCTGGCTGATGCCCTGCGCGACGCAGGTCATCCAGAACAGGCCGACCTGGCCGCCAGCCTTGCTGCCAGCCAGCGCCCGCTGGTCGCGACCTTCATTGACCAGGACCTGCCTCCGCAGTCGGCCCCCGAGGTCTATCTGAAGCTGCACCTGCTGTCCCACCGTCTGGTCAAGCCGCACCAGCTCGACCTCACCGGTATGTTCGGTCTGCTGCGCAACATTGCCTGGACCAGCGAAGGCGCGATCGACGTCATCGAGCTGCCGGCGCGCCGCCTCAAGGCCCGCCTGGAAGGCCGCACCCTGTCGGTGGACTGCGTCGACAAGTTCCCCAAGATGACCGACTACGTGGTACCCGGCGGCGTGCGTATCGCCGATACCGCGCGGGTACGTCTGGGCGCCTACCTGGGCGAAGGCACCACCGTCATGCATGAAGGTTTCGTCAACTTCAATGCCGGTACCGAGGGCCCCGGCATGATCGAAGGACGCATCTCTGCTGGCGTGATGGTTGGCAAGGGTTCCGACCTGGGTGGCGGCTGCTCGACCATGGGCACCCTTTCCGGCGGCGGCAACATCATCATCTCCGTGGGTGAGGGCTGCCTGATCGGCGCCAACGCCGGTATCGGCATCCCCCTCGGCGATCGCTGCACCGTGGAGGCAGGCCTCTACATCACCGCGGGCGCCAAGGTCACCCTGCTCGACGACCAGAACCAGGAAGTTCGCACCCTGGCAGCCCGTGAGCTGGCGGGTCAGAGCGACCTGCTCTTGCGCCGCAACTCGACCAACGGCCGCATCGAGTGCCTGACCAACAAGAGCGCCATCGCCCTGAACGAAGCGCTGCACGCCCACAATTGATCCTGAGTGCGGCGGCCCCGGCCGCCGCCCCTCACCGAGACCGCCATGCCGACTACCGACCTTCCCGCCCCGACCGGCGCAACTGCGCCGTCCGAGACGCTTTCGCCCACCCTGGAGCTTGCCCTCGAGCTGCTGCGTCGTCCATCGGTGACACCGGACGACATGGGCTGCCAAACCCTGATGATCGAGCGCCTGGAGCGGCTTGGCTTCAACGTCGAAACGCTGCGCTTCGGCGACGTCGACAACTTCTGGGCGGTACATGGGCATCATGGCCCCGTCCTGGCCTTCGCTGGGCACACCGACGTTGTACCCACAGGCCCGGAGCACCAGTGGCAGACGCCTCCCTTCGCTCCTGAGATTGATGCCGACGGCATGCTCAGGGGGCGTGGAGCGGCTGACATGAAGGGTAGCCTGGCGGCAATGATCACAGCGGTGGAGCGGTTCATCCAGGAGCACCCCGATCATCCTGGGCGTATCGCCTTCTTGATCACCGCTGACGAGGAAGGACCGGCAGTGGACGGCACCCGTGCCGTCGTCGAATGCCTGCGCGAGCGCAACGAGCGTCTGGACTACTGTATCGTCGGCGAGCCGTCATCGACGGAGCGTCTGGGCGACGTCATCAAGAACGGGCGTCGCGGCTCGCTGGGTGGCGTTCTCACCGTGCGTGGCATCCAGGGACATGTGGCCTATCCGCATCTGGCGCGTAATCCGATCCACCAGATCGCTCCGGCTCTGGATGCGCTGGCCAACGAACACTGGGACTCGGGCAACGACTGCTTCCCTGCGACCAGCTTTCAGGTCTCCAACCTGCGCGCCGGCACGGGAGCCACCAACGTCATTCCTGGCGAAGTGGAGGCCACCTTCAACTTCCGCTTCTCCACCGAGACGACCGACCAGGAGCTGCGTGATCGCACCGAAGCCATCCTGCGTGACTTCGACCTGGACTTCGATATTGACTGGACCTTGAACGGCCAACCCTTCCTGACCCGCGAAGGGGCCCTGGTCGATGCCGCCGTCGCTGGAGTACGTGATATCACCGGCATTACCCCGGTGCTGTCCACCTCCGGTGGCACCTCCGACGGCCGCTTCATTGCCACCCTGGGCACCCAGGTGGTCGAGCTTGGTCCGCTCAATGCCACCATCCACAAGGTGGATGAGCGTGTCCGCGCCGCCGATCTCGATGACCTCAGCCACGTCTATGAAGCCATCCTGACGCGGCTTTTCGCCAGCGCAACGAAGTGAGGTGATGATGGAGCGCTATCCCGATATCGAGATCTACCTGGGCGATTGCGACCCTGAGCGCATCAGTCGCTGGCTGGCAGAGACTATCGACGCTGCACCGCTGGTATCCCGCGGTAAGTTCAAGTGGAGCACTCAAGGGCAGCGTGATGCCAGCGTGATCCCGGTGTTGCTGGTGGCCAAGGCGGCAGACGGTTTTGCCAGCCTGTGGCTCGACAGCGCCGACTCCCCTTGGGCTACCGACGCAGAGTTCGCCCGCGCGGCGGCCAAGGCGCTGGAGTGCGAGGTCCGCTGTTCCTTGGGCGGCTGGCAGCCAGGCGATGACCCTGACCGCTTCCTGCGGGTGCTGCCCGACGGCAGCGAAAGCGCCTTCGACTGGCCTGACTCCGGCCATTGAGGGACCAGCTCAAACGACGACGCCCCGCACATGGCGGGGCGTCTTCAGGGTAGCGACGATAGCGGAAAGGGGTCAGGTGATGACCGTTACATCGTCGGCTTGCAACCCTCGCTCATTTTCGACCACGTAATAGCGGACCTTTTGGCCCTCGGCCAAGGTGCGATGTCCGCGACCGCGTATCGCCCGAAAATGCACGAACACATCGTCGCCACCATCACGTGTGATGAAGCCATATCCCTTGTTGACGTTGAACCATTTGACCTCACCAATCTCGCGGTCGTCATCTTCGACATCGGCAAGATTGACCAGGCGCGGCGTCAGCGCATTAAGCGATAGGGTAGCCAGCAGCAACACGGCAAAGATGGCGCTGGCTGCAGCGACATAGCCGATCAGCAACGCCTCTTCACCGACAACCCCATGCAATGCCTCGACTGACACACCCGTGGCAAGACTCACCGCCAGGGCAATCAGCAGCGGCGCAGGAGCGGCCAGCAGCACACTGATCACACAACAACGAAAGAAAACCCTTTTATTCATGGACGTAAAAAACTCTCTTGGCATGATGAAGATAGATGGAAAGACCATGGGATCATCGTCTATGCCAATGACACAGGCGAGACCCTTCCGCCACGACTTCTTGGAAAAAGCCCAAGGCAGGCAGCAGACACGATGAACAGTGACACACCGCAACATGAGTCTATCACGGGTATTGACAAGCCGTCCGCCGATCTAGCAAAGCGTGTCGAAGATTTGGAGAGCCGGCTGGCCTATCAAGAACACTGGCTCGACAGCCTGGATGCGACCATCGCCTCCCAAGAGCGCCGAATGATGGAGCTGGAGCGCATCAACCGCCTGATGCAGCAGCGTTTGCGCGAACTGTCAGCGGATAATGAACGTGACCTTGGTGACGCTCCCGGCCCCGAGGACGAGCTTCCCCCCCACTACTGAAGCCCCCGCCTCATAGATAAAAAAACACCGCCAGACGGATGCCTGGCGGTGCTACTGTCAACGGCCTGACGGGGCGTCAGGCCGCTAGCGCTATGACTTTACTCGAGACCGTCCAGATAACGCTCCACGTCCAACGCCGCCATGCAGCCGCTGCCTGCTGAGCTGACCTTGTGAAAAGGCGCCGGGCGATCACCTCAGACGAGGCTGTCCAGATATCGCTCCACGTCCAGCGCCGCCATGCAGCCGCTTCCGGCTGAGCTGACCTTGTGAAAAGGCGCCGGGCGATCACCTCAGACGAGGCTGTCCAGATATCGCTCCACGTCCAACGCCGCCATGCAGCCGCTTCCGGCTGAGCTGACCTTGTGAAAAGGCGCCGGGCGATCACCTCAGACGAGGCTGTCCAGATATCGCTCCACGTCCAAAGCCGCCATGCAGCCGCTTCCGGCTGAGGTAATCGCTTGGCGATAGACATGGTCCATCACATCACCAGCGGCAAACACCCCAGCCACACTGGTCGCCGTGGCGTTACCTTCAAGGCCGGACTTGACCTTGATGTAGCCTCCGGCCATATCCAGCTGACCTTCAAAGATCGCGGTGTTCGGGCTGTGGCCGATCGCGATGAACACCCCAGGGGCGCTGATGTCGCGGGTTGCGCCGGTCTCGACGGACTTGAGTCGGGCACCGGTCACGCCGGTGTTGTCACCCAGCACTTCATCCAGCGTATGGTTCCATACCAGCTCGACATTGCCGTTCTCAGCCTTTTCGAACAGCTTGTCCTGCAGAATCTTTTCCGCCCGCAGGCTATCGCGACGATGCACCAGGGTAACCTTGGAGGCGATATTGGACAGGTACAGCGCTTCCTCCACCGCGGTATTGCCTCCGCCGACGACGACCACTTCCTGGTTGCGATAGAAGAAACCGTCGCAGGTGGCACAGGCAGACACGCCCTGTCCCATGAACTGCTGCTCGGAGGGCAGTCCCAGATAGCGGGCGCTGGCCCCGGTGGCAATGATCAGGGCATCACAGGTGTAGGTACCGTTATCCCCCTTGAGCGTGAAGGGGCGCTGACGCAGTTCCACTTCATGGATATGGTCAAACAGCACTTCCGTATCGAAGCGCTCAGCGTGACGACGCATCCGCTCCATCAGCTCGGGACCCTGCACACCAGCATCATCACCAGGCCAGTTGTCCACATCGGTGGTGGTGGTCAGCTGCCCACCCGTCTGCATGCCGGTGATCAGCAGCGGCTTCAGGTTGGCCCTGGCAGCGTATACTGCGGCACTGTAGCCGGCCGGGCCGGAGCCCAGAATAATCAGACGTTCGTGGCGCGCTTCACTCATGGCTACCTCACTGGACCAGATGGCTGCAACGTCCAGAGAGAACGTGCAGCAAATTCAGAAAATGATTCGGCAGATTCGCCGCTGGTGACGTCGTCGTGCAGTCATCGAGGAGCTGCGTTCATCACCATGGGCCAAGCTGCGTCTTCTTCACCCTGCCTGCGGCCGACGGGGCGGGCTCGCCGCCCCGTCCACCACTGGCGCCAATCTACCCGAGACTGGCGCCAGCCATACCTTTACAGTGCGCTGGAGTGCGCGCCCAGGTACTTGGCAACACCTTCTGCGGTGTCCTTCATGCCTTCCTGGCCTTCTTCCCAGCCAGCGGGGCACACTTCGCCATGCTTCTGGTGATGCTGCAGCGCCTTGACCATGCGCAGCATCTCGTCAACGTTGCGGCCCAGCGGCAGGTTGTTCACCACCTGGTGCTGTACCACGCCGTCTTCGTCGATCAGGAAAGAGGCACGCATGGCAACGCCGGCGTCCGGGTGCTCGATGCCGTAGGCCTGGGTGATCTCGTGCTTGACGTCGGCCACGATCGGGAAACCGACTTCACCGATGCCGCCGGCGTCGGGGCTGGTCTTGCGCCAGGCGTAGTGGGTGAACTGGGAGTCGATGGAGACACCGATCACCTCGACGCCCAGGTCCTTGAACTGCGCCAGACGGTTGTCGTGGGCGATGATCTCGGAGGGGCACACAAAGGTGAAGTCCAGCGGCCAGAAGAACAGCACGCGCAGCTTGCCGTTGCTGTCGGACAGCTTGAAGTTGTCGACGATCTCACCGCTGCCGGTTACGGCAGCAGCTTCAAAATCGGGAGCTTGACGTCCTACCAGTACGCTCATGAAAGTCTCCTTGGGGATTGAAGCGTGATAAGGGAAGCTATCTTTGTTCCCAGCAAGGCGTACAAGACAAGGGCATACCCTAGGCGAGCACGTCCTGCTGGGCCAATCGACCAGCATCACTGGTCCGATAGAGGCTCGCTATTGTCACCTGCCGAGGATGACGCCGCAATGACCCTGTCATTGCTCGGCGGTAACGCGCCTCGCGGCCGCCACTGGCCGGCCACCGCTCAAGCGCTTAGATGACCTCGTCATCGTCTCCGGCCACCACGGAGAGGATCTCTTCCGTCACCGGGTCCACCTCGATACGAAAATGAATGGGTGCGCAGCACTGAGAGCAGTCCTCCCAGGTTTCGTGGCTGCCCTGGGACGTGTCCACCAACACCTCGATGGTGGCATCGCAGTAGGGACAGTCGAGCGTCCACTCAGGCAATGTCGATTCATGCATGCCACGCCTCCGTGGTTGGCCAAGGCCTGTCGAAGGACCCACCATGGGGTTGGCCGACGCTGCTTTCAAGGCCCGATCCGGCACCCGATTTCATCACCATGGTTGAATAACGCAACTATGATGACCAAGTACTACTAAGGGATCTGCCGCAAGACCTCGCCGATCCCCGCGAACCTGGACCGTTCGACTCAATGCCTCAGGAGGAAAGCATGAGCAGTGATTCCCTACCGGATACTCGCCAGACCCTCGACGTTGGCGGGACGCAGTACGATTACTACAGCCTCGCCCAGGCCGCAGATGCCCTGGGGGATATCCAGCGCCTGCCGATGACCCTCAAGGTGCTGCTGGAAAACCAGCTGCGCTTTGCTGACGACGAGAGCGTGTCCAAGGAAGACCTGCAGGCCTTGGTCGACTGGCAGAAGGAAGGCCGCTCCGACCGTGAGATCGGCTACCGCCCGGCGCGGGTACTGATGCAGGACTTCACCGGGGTTCCGGGGGTGGTCGACCTGGCGTCCATGCGCGCTGCCGTGGAAACACTGGGGGAAGAGCCTTCACGGATCAATCCGCTGTCACCGGTCGATCTGGTGATTGACCACTCCGTCATGGTCGACAAGTACGGCGACCCATCCGCCTTCAAGGACAATGTGGCGCTGGAGATGGATCGCAACCGTGAGCGTTACGAGTTCCTGCGCTGGGGGCAGGATGCCTTCGACAACTTCCGCGTCGTTCCTCCGGGAACCGGCATCTGTCACCAGGTCAACCTGGAGTATCTGGGCAAGACGGTGTGGACGCGGGATGACAATGGCAAGACCCTGGCCTACCCCGACACGCTGGTCGGCACCGACTCCCACACCACCATGATCAACGGCCTGGGCGTGCTGGGCTGGGGCGTCGGCGGTATCGAGGCAGAGGCGGCCATGCTGGGACAGCCCGTCTCGATGCTGATCCCCGAGGTTATTGGCTTCAAGCTGACCGGCAAGTTGCGTGAAGGCATTACCGCCACTGACCTGGTACTGACCGTCACCGAAATGCTGCGCAAGAAGGGAGTGGTCGGCAAGTTCGTCGAATTCTACGGTGACGGCCTCAAGGATCTGCCGCTGGCTGACCGCGCCACCATCGCCAACATGGCCCCCGAGTACGGCGCGACCTGCGGCTTCTTCCCGGTGGACGATGAGACGCTGAACTACATGCGCCTGTCGGGCCGTGACGAGGCTCAGATTGCGCTGGTCGAAGCCTATTGCAAGCAGCAGGGTCTGTGGCGAGAGCCGGGCCACGAGCCGATTTTCACCGATACCCTGGCGCTGGACATGGGCGACGTCGAAGCCAGCCTGGCCGGCCCCAAGCGCCCACAGGACCGGGTTGCCTTGAGCCAGCTCGCGCAGACCTTCGAAAAGCTGATGGCCGACGAGGGGACGCCATCGTCCGATAGCCGCAATGACAAGCTGGGCTCTGAGGGTGGCCAGACCGCCGTCGGTGTCGAGCGCAGCTATCGCCATTCCAGCAGCCAGGACGTCAACTACAAGGGCAAGGATTTCAGCCTTGACCCAGGCGCCGTGGTGATTGCCGCCATTACTTCCTGCACCAATACCTCCAACCCCAGCGTGATGATGGCCGCCGGCCTGCTGGCCCGCAAGGCCAAGCAAAAGGGCCTGACCACCAAGCCCTGGGTCAAGACGTCGCTGGCCCCCGGTTCCAAGGTGGTGACCGACTACCTGGCCGCAGCCGGGTTGCAGGATGATCTCAACGAGCTGGGCTTCAACCTGGTCGGCTACGGCTGTACCACCTGCATCGGCAACTCCGGGCCGCTGCCGGAACCCATTGAAGAGGCCGTGAAGGACGGTGACTTGACCGTGGCCTCGGTGCTGTCCGGTAATCGCAACTTCGAGGGCCGGGTGCATCCGCTGGTGAAGACCAACTGGCTGGCATCACCGCCCCTGGTGGTGGCCTTTGCCCTGGCCGGCAATGTGCGCTGCAACCTGGACAAGGACCCCATCGGCGAGGATAGCCAAGGTGAGCCGGTCTACCTGAAGGACATCTGGCCATCCCAGGCCGAGGTGGCCGAGGCCGTCGAGAAGGTCAACACCGAGATGTTCCACAAGGAGTACGCGGAAGTCTTTGATGGCGACGAGGTGTGGAAAGCCATCAAGGTGCCGGAAAGCGAGGTCTACGAGTGGGACGACAACTCCACCTACATTCAGCACCCGCCCTTCTTTGAGGGCATGGGCAAGGAGCCGGCCAAGGTCGAGGACGTCAAGGACGCCCATATCCTGGCGATGCTTGGCGACAGTGTCACCACGGACCACATCTCCCCTGCCGGCGCCATCAAGCCCGACAGTCCGGCTGGCCGCTACCTGCAGGAAAACGGGGTCAAACCCGTCGACTTCAACTCCTACGGCTCTCGCCGGGGCAACCATGAAGTCATGATGCGCGGCACCTTCGCCAACGTGCGCATTCAAAACGAGATGCTCGATGGCGTGGTCGGTGGCGAGACTCGCCACGTGCCCAGTGGTGAGCAGATGGCGATCTACGATGCGGCCATGAAGTACCAGCAGGAAGGTACACCGCTGGTGGTGGTCGCCGGCAAGGAATATGGCACCGGGTCCTCCAGGGACTGGGCCGCCAAAGGGACCCTGCTGCTTGGGGTACGCGCTGTGCTGGCGGAATCCTACGAACGCATCCACCGCTCGAACCTGATCGGCATGGGCGTGGTACCGCTGCAGTTCCCCGAAGGCGAGGACCGCAAGTCGCTGGGCATGACCGGTGACGAGACCGTGTCCATCGAGGGGCTGGATAGCCTGCGTCCCAGTGCCAAGGTCAAGGTGACCATCAAGAGCGACAAGGGCGAGAAGACCTTGGATGCGCTATGTCGTATCGACACCGCCAACGAGCTCGAGTACTACCGCCACGGCGGCATTCTGCACTACGTCCTGCGCAAGATGATCGGCGCCGCCTGATCGGCCAGCCAGGAGCCCTCGCTCCTGATGTTATCGCCATAAAGACCCTGCTCCGGCAGGGTCTTTTTTGTCGTTGCCGCTAGCGGCAGGCTGGAAGCTGAAGCTAAAAACACAGAACCCTGCCGACCGGCAGGGTTCCTCGTGTGGTGTTGACGTGCGGGATGATTAGAAGGCGCGACGCCGATAGTCCCTGTAATTCGGACTCCAGCAGCTCTTCTCGATATCCCGACGCAACTTGGTGCCGTCACTTTTCAACGCCACCCCTTCATGCTGGGCCTGGGCCGCGACGTCGAAGGCGATGGACTTGGAGATCTCGCGGATACGCGACAGCGGCGGCAGCATGGCGCCCTCGCCTTCCTTGACGATCGGGGCTTCACGCGCCAGCGCACGGGAGGCGGCCATCAACATGGCGTCGGTGACCCTGCGGGCGCCGCTGGCCACCACTCCAAGGCCAATGCCTGGGAAAATGTAGGCATTGTTGCACTGGGCAATGGGAATGGTGCGGCCGTTGATCTCGACCGGGGCGAAAGGACTGCCGGTGGCGACCAGCGCATCACCGTTGGTCCACTCCAGCACGTCAGCGGGCACCGCTTCAGCACGGGAGGTCGGGTTCGACAGCGGCATGATCAGCGGCATCTGGCAGTTGGCATGCATCGCCTTCACCACCTGTTCGGTGAAGATGCCCTTCTGTCCGCACACACCAAGCAGCACCGTCGGTTGCACCTGCTTGACCACCTCCAGCAGGTCCTGGCCGTTCCAACCTTCGACTGACTGTGCGGGGTGTGCCAGGCGCCGCTGGAAGTCTCTCAGCCAGGTCTGATCATCGGTGACCAGGCCCTCGCGATCGACCATGTAGACGCGCTCACGGGCCTGGGACTCGGTCAGCCCTTCGGCCATCATCGCCACGACCACCATCTCGGCAATCCCGCAGCCGGCAGAACCGGCACCCACGAAGACGACCCGCTGACGAGCCATGCCTTCGCCACGCGCCTGGCATGCTGCCATCAATGTCCCCACGCAGACCGCGGCGGTGCCCTGGACATCGTCATTGAAGCAGCACATCTCGTCGCGATAACGCTCCAGCAACGGCATCGCGTTGGCCTGGGCAAAATCCTCGAACTGCAGCAGTACCTTAGGCCAACGACGCTTCACCGCCTGCATGAAGGTCTCGATGAACTCGTCGTACTCTTCCTGGCTGATGCGCGGATGACGCCAGCCCATATAGCGGGGGTCATCCAGCAGCTGCTGGTTGTTGGTCCCTACGTCCAGCATGATCGGCAGGGTATTGGCGGGGCTGATGCCGCCACAGGCGGTGTACAGCGACAGCTTGCCGATGGGAATGCCCATGCCGCCGATGCCCTGATCCCCCAGGCCCAGGATGCGCTCGCCGTCGGTGACCACGATCACCTTGACGTTATCCTTGGTGGCACTTCTGAGGATGTCATCCATGTACTCGCGATCCGGGTACGAGATGAAAAGGCCCCGGTGGTTGCGATAGATATTGGAGAATTCCTCACAGGCCTTGCCGACCGTGGGGGTGTAGATGATCGGCAGCATCTCTTCGAGATGGCCGGACACCAGGCGGAAAAACAGCGTCTCGTTATCGTCCTGAATCGCCCTCAGATAGATATGGCGGTCCAGATCATTCTGGCACTGCTGGTACTGGTGATAGGCGCGCTCGACCTGCTCGTCGATGGTCTCGACGTTCTGTGGCAACAGGCCAATCAGGTTGAACTGCAGACGTTCCTTCTGGGTGAAGGCACTACCCTTGTTGAGCAGCGGCATCTCCAACAGAGAGGGGCCAGCGTAGGGAATATAGAGGGGACGCTTAGGTTCTGTGCTCATCTCTCGTCTCGTTTGGTGACTCGGTCAAGGGACTCTTGTCAATCGCCCTTCTCAGGGGGCTCGGTCGAGTCCGAGTACTCTTGCGGTACCCTTTGTGCCCACTCTAGCACGCCAGCGAGCAGGCCCCAGGAAAAGCGGTGGTGCTAGGGGACAGTCATGCGCAGTTTGGCTCAGACCCCAGGAGGCCGACCATAAGGATGCTGCCCCCGTGGGCCGGAGTCAGCATCCCTTGCGGCGTCAGACGAAGCGGCCAAGGCCTGAGGCAATGCGCAGGCGGTCCATCAAGGGAGCCGCCTCGGCCCGGGCACGCTCAGCGCCCTTCTTCAGCACTGACTCGATGTGGCCTGGGTCTTCCATCAGGGCGTGATAACGCTCCCGAGGCTCGCGCAGCTGATCGTTGAGCAGCTCGAAAACGCGATTCTTGGCATCGCCCCAGCCGATACCGGCGACGTAATCGTCTCGCATGGCCTGGGTATCGGACTCGCTGGCAAACGCAGAGTAGATCTGAAACAGCGTACAGCTGTCGGGGTCTTTCGGCTCGCCGGGCTCGAGCGAATTGGTCTTGATCTTGCGCACCAGCTTCAGAAGCTTCTTCTCAGGCACAAACAGCGGAATGGTGTTGTTGTAGCTCTTGGACATCTTGCGTCCGTCGAGTCCACCAAGCACCTGCACGCGCTCATCCACCACCGCCTCAGGCAGCGTGAAGAAGTCTCCTTTGTACAGGTGATTGAAACGGCCAGCCATGTCACGCGCCATTTCAATGTGCTGAATCTGGTCACGCCCCACCGGCACACGATTGGCCTGGAACATCAGAATGTCCGCAGCCATCAGCACCGGATAACCGAACAGCCCCATGGTGACGCCCTTGTCCGGGTCCTGGTTGCCCGCCTCTTCATTGTCCGCCACGGCGGCCTTGTAGGCATGCGCGCGGTTCATCAAGCCCTTGGCGCAGACGCAGGACAGCATCCAGGTCAGCTCGGGGATCTCAGGAATGTCGGACTGCCGATAAAAGATGGCATTGTCGGTATCGAGCCCAAGAGCCATCCAGGTTGCTGCGATTTCCAGGCGTGATTGCTGCACCCGCTGGGGATCCTGACACTTGATCAAGGCATGCAGGTCGGCCAGGAAATAATAGGACTGGACGCTCGGATCGAGACTGGCTTCGATGGCAGGCTTGATGGCACCAACATAATTGCCCAGATGAGGCGTACCGGTCGTGGTAATACCGGTGAGAACCCGGGTCTTGTCGGAGGCTGCGGAAGTAGCGGACATGAACGACACTCTGTATCGGCAAATGCCCGCTATGGTAACGCCAAGGCCGAACGATGGCGACCTGCCCGGCCACATTGCGTCGTGCTGCCAGCAGCGACGCAGTGGACATGCTCAGGGCTCGCCAGTGGAGCGACGAGCTCTGCCTATCGGGAACAGCGCAGCCCGTCAGCTTAGAACGCTGTCGACACTGACCACAGGAAGTGAGAACGCCTCGCCCACAGCCGCATAGGTCAGCTTGCCGTCGTGCACGTTGAGCCCCGCCGCAAAATGGCGGTCTTCCGCCAGCGCGCGGCGCCATCCCTTATCCGCCAGTGCTACCACAAAGGGTTGCGTGGCATTGGTCAATGCCTGGGTCGAAGTGCGCGCGACCGCACCCGGCATATTGGCCACGCAGTAGTGCACGACGCCATCGACGATATAGGTGGGTTCCGCGTGGGTGGTCGGCCGCGAGGTCTCGAAGCATCCCCCCTGGTCAATGGCCACGTCGACCAGCACCGCACCAGGCTTCATGTCGGCCAGCATGGCCCGGGTAATCAGCTTCGGAGCTGCCGCCCCAGGCACCAGCACCGCACCAATGATCAGATCGGACTCGCGCACCGCCTCATCCAGCGCATCGGCGCAGGAGAACACCGTTTTCATGCGCCCTTGATAGCGGTCATCCAGTGTTTCCAGGCGAGGAATCGACTTGTCCAGCACAGTCACCTCGGCGCCTAGACCCAGCGCCATACGGGCCGCGTTTTCGCCGACGACACCACCACCAATCACGGTGACCCGGGCCGGAGCGACGCCTGGCACGCCTGGCAATAGCACGCCAGCTCCACCCTGCGCCTTCTCCAGACTATGGGCACCCGCCTGTACCGCCATACGTCCTGCAACAGTGCTCATCGGGGCCAGCAGCGGGAGCCCGCCTTGGGCAGCGGTAATGGTTTCATAGGCGATGCAGGTAGCTCCGCTTTCCAGCAGGCCCTTGGTCAGAGTTTCCTCGGCAGCCAGATGCAGATAGGTAAACAGGGTATGCTGGGGACCTAGCCGAGCCACCTCTTCCGGCTGTGGTTCCTTGACCTTGAGAATCAGCTCCGCCGCCTGAAACAAGGCCTCGACGTCGGCCTCGATGGAGGCACCGGCGGCGATGTAGGCATCATCGCTATAGCCAGCACCGTCACCAGCACCGGACTGGACCACCACCTGATGGCCACGCTCGCTCAATTCCCGCGCACCACTAGGCGTCAGCGCGACACGGTACTCATGGTTCTTGATTTCCTTGGGTACGGCGATCTGCATGATGGCGTTCTCCACACGTGATAACGATAGCGAGCACCTGTAGTGCTTTTCTCTTCATCTCCAGTGAAGCACAAGATTTTTTTGCGGTGGAAGCGCCCCATCAAAAACGGAAAAATCCTTAAAAAGACAGCGACCAGGCAAAACAACCCTCTTCCATCAGAGGGTTAAACAGCAAGACAGACTGGCAAGGCTGGGGGGGGAGGAGCGCAGCCCCCTCCCGAACGTCACGGCGTGGCAGCGACCTGGGAGGGGGCGAGGCACTTCAGGAGGGCGGAGAGGTTCTTCGGATTCTGCTCACACCTTCACTTAGTAAAGGGCAAGGAACGCCTTGATCGTATCTTTTAGCGCCATCTCCAGGGGCTGGCTTTCGTCAGTTGCTACTAGAGGATAGACACTCCTGATAAAATGCCTCACTCCATTCACCTCAGCATCAATATAAATAATAAATATCGATGCATCGTTGGGGTTTTCCACCTCCGAGTACACGCCCCTTAAATACTCCTCACCTGAGAAATATTCTTCAAACTCATTCTGGTCCATGACCGTGAAGCTAAAATCCGCCTCATGGTTCATCATCGATGTCGCTACGACAGCACCGATAAGCCCGAAAACACTACCGGCTGCCTGAGCTTTTAGCGCCTTTCGCATATTCGAATAGATAACAAAATGATGAACATTGATCTCAACACCGTCCTCGACAGGTGAAATAGCATCAAATGCCATATGCTGAAACAGCCTTAACGGGGACGGATCTGTCGCATCATGATTCACACGGTATATACCGTAGGCATCGCTTGTCACCAGATAACTGAAGGACTCCAACTCTGACTCTGAAGCCGGCCTAGAATCATGAATAATCACCGACTCCGATTCATGCAAATTATGCACATCCATTTTCATCGGACCGGCGGAGCACCCCACAAGCGCCAAGGCCAACATCAACCAAAGCATACATCGCATCTTCACACTCCAGAACATTGTTATTTTCAACAAAAGATAACCTAAGCGTTGATCAAGGCGGCGCTACTACCGAAAGAGCTTAGCCGCAGGTTCTAAGGTCAACACCTGCGCACAAAGACTCCGCCTGTGGCACGCACAATGTGATGCTACACCTGCCTTTTTCATGCCGATACGATGATAGAGACACAGCCATCCGCCATTAGCATTAGCAGCTGGCGTCCTATCGATCGAGCAACATCACTGCCTCCGCCATCATAGAGCTGAGGCGGTCGCGCCCTGAACACCCCCTGTCGACAGCAAGCTCAAAGTACGACAATTAACCGAGGGGTTACCAGGCAGAATTATCCTGAATCCAGCATTCGAACGAACAACGTTAGTCACTATCGAGCAATCAAAGAAAAAGCAGAACAGAGTCATTTAAACCGATATCCTAGCTCGACCTTTGGTGGGCGAAAAAAGGATAACTATCACACTATCTTGAAGTGCCTCCCTCCCGCGCTGCACAGGCTATAGTGCAGCCATCAAGAGGATGACATAAGAAACAAACCTACCGTGAAACGCTAGACTGTGAAGCGCAAGGCCGCTAATTAATGCAAACACCGTCGCTGACGGTATGGTTCGGCGCGTCGCCGGTCTAAACCAGGCAGCCCTGTCTCAGCCGCCCAGGCATTGAGGTCGTTGGTGGCGCGAAGAGCGTCGCCAAATGCTCCAGACTCCGGTAGATGCAATGAAGGACTGGCAGAAGAAGCGCCCGGAGCTATTTACCAAGAAAGCTTAGCCGCAAATTCTGAGTGCAACACCTGACCAAACCGGGAAGGTGTTGTATTTATGGCCTAATCCGGACTCTGCACTGAAGAAAGCGCCATGATCCAGGTTAGCCTCGAGCAAGGCTTGAGCATCCGGAAGATGGCGGCTCTGCTCCAGCGGTCTCCGTCGACGATTAGTCGGGAAATCCGTCGAAACGGCTCGCCCGATGGCCGATACCGTGTACCATATTCACAACAGCGTCGCCAAGATCGCAGGGCCGTCTGTCGGCCAAGGCGAAAGCTGCTTTCTGAAAGCCCCCGCTTCGCCTTGATTCAGCACATGTTGCGTCGACGCTTGTCTCCCGAGCAGATCAGCGGCAAGCTCAAGTATATGACTATCCCTAACCTCCGAGACGCCTACGTCGCCGTGAAACAATTTACAACGCTATCTATGCGTTGCCCGTTGGCGAGCTACGAAAAGAGCTGATCCACTGCTTACGGCAAGGAAAGTCCACCCGAAAGCCTCGGCGAGGGCAGGTCGATCGGCGTAATCAGATCCCTGATATGGTCAGCATTCATCTTCGTCCTCCCGAGGTGGAAAAACGTGAATTTCCTGGGCACTGGGAAGGCGACCTGATCAAAGGCAAGGGCAATGTATCCGCTGCTGGTACCCTTGTCGAACTGAAAAGCGGCTACCTGATCCTGGTGAAAATGGATGATGCGACCGCCACCTCCGCCGTGGAAAGTTTCAGCGCTGCACTGAACCTCATGCCACTGGCGGCACGGAAAAGCATGACATTTGACCAGGGGCGCGAAATGACACGGCACAGAATACTGGCGTTGCCATCTATTTCTGTGACCCACACAGTCCGTGGCAAAGAGGCGCCAACGAAAACATCAATGGGCTCATACGACAGTAGGACCTATCGATCTACAGACAGCAGGACCTGGATGACATCGCGCTGGAGCTGAACATGCGTCCACGGAAACGTTTCGACTTCAAGTGCCCCATTGAAATGATGAGTGAGCTAATGGCGAAGTACCATGAAGCTCCTCCATCAACCATTGATCGTGCTGCACTCAGAAACTGTATCCGCCAAGTCATTAATCATCCGGGACTTGACATCTACCTGCTGGCCCCAAAGTACTGCGGTTATTCTATGACTCCAGGATGATCAGTGGGCAGAGGGCGAAGTACTATGAGGTCCTCAATCGATCCATTGATCGTGTTGTACGCAAAAACTGCATCCTCCCTAATCTATTGCTCTACTATTTAAAGCTAAAGGACCTAGTTCGGTCACTGTGAAATATCTCGTTCTGATATCGCTAGCAGGCTCCAGCCCGCCAAAGAATTCGTCAACTTTAACGAAAGTCGAAATTGACAGCAATATCTCTTTAATTTCAGTCATATATATGTCTAACTCACACTACTCACATTCAAAAAACATATTCATGTCAATGCGAGCCACACTATTACAACTAACAAAAAAATCTTATAAAAACAATAGACAACGTGAGATTATCCGAGATCTCTAACTCTCGAATCACTGTAGAAATATAAATGCTTTCCTCACACCTCTCCATTTTATAAACAATTTCATCAGTGAAACCACTATAGTATTCGCATTTTTCCCCATCAAATAGCGAAACCTCAAACGGTTCACGTGATTTACTCTCCAAGTGTTGCATAAGCTTACCTAGATCTTGTATTTCGACGCCTTCTACAACAGCTTCAAAAGAGTCTTTCATATTCTATCAATCGATAAATCTCTTAATCTCCCCATCTGAGTTCAATCTTATTTCCCGACCATCATCAATCTTAGGCATCTTGAGAAGAAATAGTGCGAACTACTGGCATTTCAGTGCATAGTACCTCAACCCAGTCATTCTGAGTCAACACAGCCACATGGATAATGCTGTCTTCCAAGTAAACACCGCAACTTTGCTCTTGGAACCAGTCAAGGAAATCCGATCCTGTTACAATAACTATAGGCCCTATTGGCTCGTCACTTTCTTCCACATCCCAAGACATGGACAAGTAACTTCCTTCGTCCATACTTCTAACTGCCAAATTAGAATAACCAAAATCAACTTCAAAAATTTGTCGATGACCACTACCAAGCTCGGCCACACAAACTCTACACCCACGCTCATCCAACTGTAACGAAACAAAGTCAATCACAGAAGGAAGCTCAAGAGGGATTCTATGGTGAGTTCTTTTCTTCACGACTAATACCTAATTTTAATTCGTGTTCGATCAAGATTTTGAATCTCAAGAGTTGGCTGACTAAAATGCCCTGGAATTCTCTCTGAACTTCTCGAGCGTACTACAACCTTTCGTCCATCTGACAATGTCCCAACTCTTCCAGACCCACCGGAGGGCATAGAAATCTCTCGAACATTACTCAGACCAAGCGAGTCAAAGTCAGCATTTGCCCTGTCATACCCACCATTTTTCTGGAACTGAATGCTCTTTCCACCAGTACTTGGCAATCGAGAGCCTTGAGAGAGCAAATCATCAACAGTCTGTCTTAGTGAAACACCCGCCGCCCCCGATACCCGCGACTGCAGCAACCTTCTAATCCCCGACGCCGCAGCCTTGGCTGCAACACCACCACCCGATAGCGTCAGTACAATGTCAACATCGGTGGTGTCGACTTCAGCGCCGCCCCCCATGGCACTCCAGTAGGCCTGATCATACACCCTGGTGGTATCGGCGAAGCCAGCGCTGCCAATCGAAGCCATCTCGCCCTGGTGGTGGACAGTTGCTCCCAGACTATACGGTGAGTCGAGCCCACTTCCCCAGTAGCTGGAATCCACCGCTCCAAACAGGCTGCCATCTTGGTACTGGGCCTCGCTGGCTTGGAACATGATCACTGGCTCACCGTGAGCGATGATGACTTCTCCATCACTCCACCTGAGCGACTGCCCAGCGTACTGTTGCCTTATTTCATTGTAGGCGGCCTGTGCGACCTGAAGGTCACTCAGGAACCGTGCATACTGTGGGTTGTTTGCATTGCTGGACGTGTCCAAGCTGGCGAGCAAGTCACTGAAGGCGGTGGTTTGGCTAGCATCCAGCTGAGAGCCAGAGACCAACGCGAACATATCGTCCCAGCTCAGATCACCAATACTAGGTTCACCCCGCTCCGCTGCTAGTTCGCGAGACCGGTCTGCCAGAACCTCCCACTCCTGCGGATGCAGCAGCCGGTTATACTGCGTCGCACTGCCCGCCACTTGGGCGCCGATCTGCAGTTCGCTGTCGTCATTGCTGGCGATCTCGGCGGCGATGACGCCGATGATCTGGGAGTTCATTACCAGCAGCCGGCCTTTGTCGGCCTGGTCCAGGTCGCTGTACTCTCCAGCGAGCTTGTCGACTAACAGCTCGTTGGCACCGGCGGCGAGTGCACCGGTGGTGAAGTCACCGCCCGCGGCTTCGGCGGCAAGGCCGCCCATGACGGCGTGCAGGGCAGCCTTGTTCAGGCTGCCGTTTTCAAGGGAGGTATTGCCGATGGCGTTGAAGCCAGCGGCGGCGAAGGTGTTGGCCAGGCTCACTTGAAATGCGTCACCCAGCGCAGCGTCACCGCCAAGCGCCCGGTCCAGCAGCGCGGAGGTGGTGTTCTGCAAGAGCTGATTGGCGCCGAACTGGCCCGCCCCTTGCCAGGTGCCAAGGGGGGCCCCTGTGACCGTCCCGCTATTAGGAAGGCCGGTGGTGGTGCCGGTCTGAGTGCCGGTCCAGCCGTCGTACAGGCCGCTGGTCAGCCCGGCGGTCACGCCCGCCACGGCGTAGCCGCGCAGGGCGTCACTGGAGGTGACGTCGCCCCAGGCCTCGCCCAGGTCACCCTGATGATTGATGGTACTGACAGCGGCGTTGCTGGCCATGCCCGTCAAGGCGGCGGTGGCGGCCATATTGGCCCAGCCCGCCGCGGTGGTGGTCGTGGCTGCGGCCCAGGCAGTGCCAGCGGCGGCAGTGGCCCCCCCGGTGCCGGCAGCGGCACCGATCATGGTACTGGCCGCCCCTGCGGTGAAGTAGGCCACCACAATCGCCACCACCAGCTGCGCGGCGGCGCTCATGCCCGAGTGGTCATAGTCCCACTGGTCATGGAGAGCCTTGACCTCACGCCAGTCGACGTCGCCACGGGCTTCCATCTCGGCCAGCCAAGCTAGGCTCGGGTCGGCCTCGACCATGGCGGTGATGGTCTGGTGGATGCTCTGCTCATCGACCTGCTCGATGTCGACGTTGACGCCCTGGGCGGCGCGGATGATCCGCTCCCCCTGGGCCACCAGCTCACTCTGGCGCAGGGTCTCGACGGTCTCGCCTTCGCCCTTGGCCGACTGCCAGACGGCATTGCTCGAGCTCTTCTCATGGGTCTCGCTATGCAGGTCGCGGGCATGGGCGAAGGTGATCTCGCCGCCGCTGTCCAGCACTAGGTCGTTGCCCGCATCGAGTCGGGCGCCTTCATAGGTCTGGTCGCCGTCGCTTGCGATGATCAGATCACCGCCGCTTTCAATCTGGCTGCCCTGGGCGCGCAGGTCCTGCACTTCATCGAGACGATGCTTGTCACCGCCGAACAGGCCGCCGCTCTCGTTCTTCTCGTAGCGGGAGTAATCCTCGTCGTTGGCGGCCAGCAGGGCCACGTCGCCACCGGCATACAGATACGCCTCATCACCGGCACTGGCGGTACTTGCCACCAGGGTGAGATCGCCCCCGGCGGCCACCGTCAGGTCGCTGCCGGCCGCCAGCTCGCTGCCCTGCTGACGCACCGTGCGGGTGTCGTAGGTCTTGTTGGGCTTGCGGGTGTGGCTCTCGCTGGAGTTGGCCGCAGACGCCAGGGTGATGTCGCCGCCGGCAACCAGGCCCAGCCCCTCGCCGGCCTCGACGCGGCTGGCTAGCAGGCCGATATCGCCTCCGGCGCTAAGGCTCGCGCTGCCTCCCGCCTCAAGGGTGCTACCCACCTGGGTCACGTTATCGGTGGTGGTGATCTGGCGACGACTGACGTCGCGGCTGGCGTCGCTGTCCTCGCCAGAGACAATGGCCATGTCGCGCCCGGCGGCCAGCACCAGGTCATCACTGCTTAAGACCTGACTGGCGTCGATCGCGATATCCCGTCCGGCCTGCCAGGTAAGATCGCCCCCGGCGGTGGTGGTTGAGCCCAGGGTGGTGGCGCTGTCTTGACGATCGCGGCCGCGGGCATCCTGCCAGTGGCTGACGTCCACCACGGCCCCGGCCACGATGTCACGACCGGCGGTCACGGACAGGTCAGCACCGCTGGTCAGGCTGCCACGGTTGACCACGTCACGCCCGGCCTGGATGTCGAGTTGGTCACGGGCGCTGATGCTGCCGCCCTGGTCAAGATAGCTGCGATAATCCCGTGAGGTGCCAGCCGCCACGCTTAGGCGGTCGTTGACCACGTCGCCCTCAAGGGCTGTCAGGCTGACCCGGTCCCCGCGAATCTGTCCCCCCATGGCGTTGCGGATATCGTCGCGGGCGGTGAGGTTCAGGGCGTCACCGGCCTCGACCAGGCCGCCCTGCAACACGGACCCTGCGGCGTAGGCATTAAGGTCGTGGGTGGCGCGCAGGGTGCCGACGTTGACCAAGTCACCGCCGCTGATCAGGTCGATATCACGGCCCTGGATCACCCCGCCGCCGCGCACATCTCGGCTGTCCAGGTTGGCCAGGTACAGCACCGGCGCGAGCACCGTCTGGCCGTCGATCTGACGCTCCTCCAGCCAGACGATGTCGTGGGTCAGCGCCGCCACCTGCTCGGGGCTCAAGCCCACGCCCACAGACAGCGACAGGTGGTCCTTCGAGGCCAGGGCGTTATTCATCAGGTAGCGATACTGGGCGTAGTCATCGCCCAGCCCCTCGCTGAGATAGCGTTGGCCGGTGGTGGCCAGCACCGCCTGACGGATCAGCCGGGATTCATAGCGACCATCGCCGAGCAGCCGATAAGCCTCGTCATCGGTGTAGCCGAGCTTGTCGAGCAGGTAGTCGGAACCGCGCCACTGCTCGAGGTTGGTGAATTCCGGGTTGGTCTCGATCAGATAGCGCCCCTGGGCCTCGGGGGCGCGCACGAACAGGCCATAGTCACCTTCCGGCAGCCGGAAGGACGGCGTCTGCGCGATATCGACCCGCAGGAAGGGCGCGTCGTCGAAGACCCAGACGCCGCCTCCCGCGTCAAAGCCAGCGCCCACGCTGGCGTCCAGTGCACCGTCAAGCCCCCCGCCAGCGGTGCTGGGCGTTGCGCCGATATCCGCCAGCGACGCATCGCGGCTGGCACCACTGCGGTCCACTCGCGATGGCGCGTTCAGCCCCTGGGCACTGGCCTGGTCGGCATCACGGCCCAAGGTCATGGACAGCGTGGACACCGGCCCCAGGGTCGCCGCATCGCCAAGGCGGCCCTGCAACTGGGCCAGGGTATGTTCCTGGATATCTCCGTTGTGGAGCTGCTCGGTGGCGGTGATGGAGACACGGCCACCGGCGGAAATCACGGCGGGAGCACCACCGGGGAGAATGGTGCGGGTTTCGGCCTCGCTATTCTTTGACGCGACATGAACCGACGCCGGCAATGCTAGCGGATTGCCCTCTTCGTCGACGCCGCCCTGGGCATTCCATGCGGCCAGTGTGACGGAGAGGTCATTTTCAGCAACGCTGTATCTAGGCCTCAGCGACGGGCCTCGACTGTTAAGATCGATACCGTCGAGCGGATCCTCATCACGATAGGTCGTGGTCCGCACGATTCGCTCATTCCCGGCACCTTGATTGATCAAGGATCCGGTCGTGATCGTCACATCACCATTGGCCGCCAGCACACTGGCACGATTGGTCAGCGCATTGGTGACGATATCGAGATAGCCGCCCGCTAACAGCGTTGCGGTGGGGGAGTCGTCAACAACCTGGGTCCGGTACGTTTCCTCCAACTGGTAGGTGGAGAATTCACGAACGACGGTACTGCCGGTATATTTGTATCCCTTATCCCCGTCGCGCCCATCGCTGTAATACTCATAGTGGCGCTCGCTAACGGTATAGCTCGTCCCTGACACCTGTTGCTGCACCAGCGACGAGTCCGTCTCGATCCTGTCCTTGGTGTTAAGAATGTCCCGCGCGCGCAGGGTCATATCCCCCTCGGCCTCAATGGTGCCGGAGCGGTTTTCCAGCCGGTCCGCCTTGGCCAAGGCGCTGTTGCGTGCCAGGGTCAGGTCGCCCCGGCTATAGATGTCCCCATAGCGGTTGAACAGCTGCTGCGTATGCAGCGTCAT